>JAOAPT010000311.1 GCA_025463045.1 Candidatus Solibacter sp. | reverse complement strand
TGGGTAGATGATTCCCGCGAGATCGCCGCGTCCGGTCAGGGCGACTGCAACCGATGCAGTTCCGACTCCCATATTGATCAGACTGGCGCCGATGCTCACCCGGGTTTCGAAGACCTCTATCGGGTCGAGGTCAAGGGGTATGCGCCTGTTCAGGGCTCGAAGGAATAAGAGCAGGAAGACGAACGACACGGCGAGATATCCGGCGCTGAAGATCGCCATCAGATTGTGGATCTGGTGCGGCTCGACCATTTTCTCGGTTGTTCCGTTTGCGAGTTGGACGATGATGCCGGCGCCGGTCCACTCGCGGACCAGGACTGTGAACAGGAACTTCAGAGGATAGACGTAGAAGAGCACGACGAACAGGAGACAGCAGTTGAGGATGATGGTGGGTGTGTCCTGGAGATTGTAGCGGCGGAAGAAGATGAATTGTTCGTGCCAGACCTGCATGAGCATCGCGAAGCAGATGGCGAAGGGCGCGAAGCCGGACATCAGGGTGGTGAGCTCGTTGAAGGTCTTGGGGACTTCGAGGGAGACGACGAGAAGAGTGACGGCGAAGGCGAAGACGGCGTCGCTGAGGCCTTCGATACGGGCGATTTCCGAGCCGCGCCAGCGGAAGGCGCCGGGACGATGATGTTCGATGAGTTTCTCGCGCAGCATGTTGGGCGATTATACATCTACCGTGGTTCGGGGCGCAGGAGAGGAAGAATAATGAGCCACAGACAGGCGGGGATGAACACTGATAAAACAGAAGGCCAGAAAACGGGTGATTAGTGGGGGCTTGAAATTGGCGTTCACACGAACTTGAAATTTATATTTGCCTTTATTTCAATGGGTTGATTTTTATCAGGCCGGTATAGCGGGTACCCGGGCGGTAACTTCGAACACAGAGGGACCAGTGGATGTAACACGGTCCGATCAAATCAACCAACATGAGATTTTACAGAACGGCGGCGAGGTGTGTTTGCGTGGCGGCGGCGATCGTTGCGGCGCGCGGACAGACGCAGATCGATCTGCGCACCCAGGGAAGAAATGTCGATTTTGCGGCGGCAGCGAGCACGCGGCCGTCGAAGACCGGAACGTCGTTACCGGCGGCCTGCTCGATTGGAGAGACGTTCCTAAAGACGGACGCAGCGGCGGGCAAGAACTTTTTCGTTTGCACAGCGCAAGGTGTGTGGACGGTACAGGGCGTGGAAATCCCGAATCCAACGGGGAAAACGGACCAAATCCTAAGCAACGACGGAGCCGGCTATTTCTGGCGGGCGCTGGGCGGGGACATTGGCGGGCCGGCGGGGGCGGTGGTCGTGGGCGGATTGAGCGGGCGCAAGTTGAGCGGGCTCGCACCGCTGGACGGGCAGTTCCTGAAGTGGAATGGGACGCTGCAACAGTGGGAGGCGACGACGCTGGCGGGAGCGCTGAGCGTGTTCGGCCGGACGGGCGCGATCGCGGCGCAGACGGGCGATTACAGCTTTCCGCAGATATCGGGGACGGTGGCCGGATCGCAATTGCCGGCGGCGGCGGGCGATTTGAGTGGCGCGCTGCCGGGGCCGACGGTGGTGAAGATCCAGGGCCGTCCGATTGCGGCGACCACGCCGTTGACGGGCCAGGTTCTCGGATGGGACGGAGCGCAATGGATGCCGCAAAGCGCGGTCGCCGGCGTGACGAGCCTGTTCGGGCGGACAGGCGCGGTGATCGCGCAGAGCGGCGACTATACGTTCGGACAGATCGCGGGGACGGTGGCATCGGCGCAATTGCCGGCGGCAGGCGGGGATCTGAGTGGAGCACTGACGTCCGTGACAGTCGCGAAGTTGCAGGGTCGCACGGTTTCTTCGGCGATTCCGACCACCGGTCAGTTTTTGGGATGGAACGGGACGCTGTGGATTCCGCAGACGGTGTCGGCAGGCGTGACGAGCACGTTCGGGCGGACCGGGGCAATCACGGCGCAGAGCGGAGATTACGTATTTGCGCAGATCTCCGGCACGGTGGCATCGGCGCAGTTACCGGCGTCGGGCGGCGATTTGAGCGGCATGCTGACGGCGGCGACCGTGAACCGGATTCAGAACCGGCTGGTGTCGTCGTTGCCGCCGTCCACCGGGCACGTACTGACTTGGGACGGGACGCAATGGGGTCCGAGCGCCGCAGGCGGCGTGACGACGATGTTTGGAAGGACGGGGGCAGTCGCGGCGCAGGCGGGCGACTATTCGTTTCCGCAGATTTCCGGGACGGTGGCGGGCGGGCAACTGCCGACGGCCGGCGGAGATTTGAGCGGAGCGTTGAGCGCCGCCACGGTGGCGCGGATTCAGAATCGCGCGGTGGCGGTGACGTCGCCGACGACCGGGCAGGTGCTTGGATGGGACGGAACGCAGTGGACGCCGCAGACGGTCGCCGGCGGAGTGACGAGCACGTTCGGAAGGACGGGCGCGATCACGGCGCAGACGGGCGACTATTCGTTCGGGCAGATTTCAGGCAGCGTGGCAGGCGCGCAGTTGCCGGCGGCGGGCGGAGATTTGAACGGGACATTGAGTGGAGCGCGAGTGACGGGACTGCAAAACCGTCCGGTGGCGTCGAGTGTGCCGGCGACGGGAGCGGTGCTCTCGTGGGACGGAACGCAGTGGACGCCGCAGACGTTCACGGCGGGCGGCGTGACGAGTATGTTGGGCCGCGTGGGCGCGGTGACGGCGCAGAGCGGGGATTACAACTTCGCGCAGATCTCAGGGCCGGTAGCAGCGGCGCAGTTGCCGGCGGCGGCAGGGGATTTGAGTGGAGCGCTGGGGACACCGACGGTGGCGGGCCTGCAGAATCGTCCGGTGGCGTCGAGCGTGCCGGGCGTGGGGCAGGTGTTGACTTGGAACGGATCGCAGTGGGCGCCGCAGGCGACGACGGGCGGAGTGACGAGCTTGTTCGGAAGGACGGGCACGGTCACTGCGCAATCGGGCGATTACTCGTTCGGACAGACCTCGGGCAGCGTGGCGGTGGGCCAACTGCCAGGGGCGGGCGGCGACTTGAGCGGTACGTTGGCGAGCGCGACGGTGGGCAGGCTGCAGAGCCGGCCGATGGCGTCGGTGGCTCCGGGTACGGGCCAGGTGCTGACGTGGGACGGAGCGCAATGGTCACCGCAGACGCCGTCGGCAGGCGGTGGCACCGGCGGGCTGGACAGGACGGTGAGCAATACGTACACGGCGGGGGCGAAACAGACGTTCGTGCCGAGCCTGGCAACGGGCGGAATCAACGTCACACCGGGCACACTGCCGACGAATGCGGCGGCAGGCGATGTGGCGATCGATTCGGGCGATGGGAATAAATTGAAGGTCTACGACGGTGCGCAGTGGAATACGCTGATCGCGTTGAGTAACTACACGACGACGTTCACGGCGGTAACGCTGGTCACAGTGAACGGGACCACGCACCGGCTGGGGACGGCGAACCTGATTGTGGATTGTTATGACAGCTTGACCCCATCTTCGCGGGTGGAACCGGATCGGGTGATTATCGATCCGCTGGTTTACAACGTGAGTATTTACTTTGCGGGCGCGCAGAGCGGGCACTGTGTGATCACGGGATCGAGCGGCGCAAGCGTGGGCGGCGGTAGCGGGGCGGGGATGACTTCGCAGTTGGGCGACCTGGGGCTGGTACAGACGAGTCCGACGGTGCTGACGGCGGGGTTGAACTGTTCGAACGCGACGCCGTGCAACGTGCGGCTGGGTAACACGGTCCTATCGGTCACGAACAGCAGTACGATTACGGTTTCGGCGGGCACGGGCACGGTGTATCTGTATGTGGATGCATCGGGCGCGTTGACGGCGGGACATAACTTGACACTGTCATGCGCGGGCGTGTGTTCAGCGGTACCGGGGATCACTTCGTTCCCGGCGGGCTCGATCCCGCTGTATACCTGGTCGGGGACGGGGGGGACGTGGGATGCGAGCGGCGGGACGGATCGCCGCGCGTTTCTGAGCACGAGGAATGTGTCGAGCGGCGCGGGGATCGTGACGCTGGACACGGGGACGCAATCGATCGTGGCGGTAGATTCGGCGACGGTGCCGACGTATCTGGCGTCGACGGGGGTGATAGATTTCGTGAGCATTGCGCCTTCGGCTTGCGCGGAGATGACGTTCCCGCTGGCGGGCGCGGCCGCGGGAGATTCGGTGGCGCCGGGTTGGCCCGCTGCGATGGAAGCGGGGCTGATCGGCACGATGCGGATCAGCGCGAGCGGCGTGGTGGCGGTAAGGGTGTGCAATCTGTCCGGCACGACGGTCGACCCGGTTGCGGCGACCTTCCGGGCGACAATAGTGAGGAGCTTCTAAGAAATGAAAAAGCCGATATTGCTTATGATGTTGGCGGGGATGTGCGCGGCGCAAACCACGGTGAACGGGGGGCGCGATTATAAAGGCACACTCAGCGTGAGCGGCCCGGTTTCCGCTGTGGATTTCAGCGGAGGGGGGACGACGGCGCCGGCGAAGACGGGAGCTCTGGCAGCGCGGCCGACGGCATGTACCCGAGGCCACATTTACTTTGCGACGGACGCGACGGCGGGGCAGAATTTGTTCTTCTGCACGACGACGGGTACGCCCGGAACGTGGTCGCAGATGAGCGGCGGCTCGGGCGGCGGGACGTCGACCGCGACGGGGAGTGGAGCTCCCAGCGGTAGTTGCGCGGCGGGCGCGATGTACATCGACACGACGAATCAGGAGCTGTGGTTCTGCGGGGCGGCGAACAGTTGGAAGAAGGCGACGGCGGACCTGAGCAACGTGCCGACGCTGACCGGCGGCAACACGTGGACGGGCTACAACAATCAGCAGAATGCGCAGTGGCGGCCGCCGGAATCGACGGTCGGGAGCCTGCCGGCCGCGGCGGCGAATACCGGCAAGGTGTTCATGGTGACGGACGCGGCGAGCGCGGGGAATTGCACGACTGGCGGCGGTACGGTGCGCGAGTTATGCCGCGCGGCAGCGAGCGCTTATGAGTGCGTGGGCGGATGCGGGACGGGCGGGACGGGCGGAGGAGGGACTGGCGGAGTGGGCGGTCCTCCTTACATAACGAATTTGATCGCCGGGCCGGATACGACGAAGACAATTGCCGGTACGACACACGGCTTCGCAACTTCCGGGCTGCTGGTGGCGGTATACGATAACGCGACGCCGCGGAATGCGATCTCGGCGGGATGGACGGTGAATCCCAGCACTTACGATGTGGTGATCACGTTTGCGGCGGCGCAATCGAATTACTATGTGGTGATCAATGGCGGATCGGGTCCGCAGGGGCCGGCAGGGCCGACGGGCGGCGGATCGACGGGTACGGTGAACAGCGGAACGGTCGGACAGATCGCGGCTTACACGGGAGCGGGGACGATCGTCGGCGGGATCGGGCCGGGCACGACGGCGCAGGTGCTGCACGGGAATCCGTCGGGACAGCCATCGTACGGACAGGTGGCGACGGCGGACATCGCGGCGAATGCGGTGGGTACGGGACAGCTTGCGGTGGTGAACACGCGGCGAACATGCATGATCGTGGTCGGCGCGGATAATGGGACAGCGCTGGCCGCGGCGGATATCGCGCCGCAGGGGCGGCAGTGCTTCGTGCCGGCGGCGGCTCACGTGGTGGAGATCGGGGTGACGGCAGACGCGGGAACTCCGGCGGTGGTAGTTGCGAGGAATCATGCGGGGACGCTGACCGACTTGAGCGCGTCGCTGGTAACGGCAGGCGCCGGCGCACCGGCGTGCGCGAACGCGGCGGGGACGGGGGCAGGGATCGACGGAGCTACGACCTGTTCGGTGCAACTTACAACGACGGCGTTAGCGGCGGGCGACTGGCTGGAGACGCATAGCTCGGTCTCGGCGGGTACGTCGAAGCGGATGTCGATTGCGATCACTTATACGGTGGACTAACATGCAGACACAATTTGTAACTCTCAAGCGTTTCGCAGTCGCGATTTTGATGGCAGCGGCGTGCTTCGGGCAGGGCAAGGGGAATCAAGTGCAGACGGGCATCGTCGATGCGCGCGGCGCAAGCTGGCGGTTCCCGGAGAGCACGTTTGCGGGATTGCCGACGCCGTCCGCGGGGAACACCGGGTGGCGGTACACGGTGACGGATTGCCTGACGAGCGCCTGCACGGCGGGCGGCGGAAGCATCAAGGCGGATCTGCGATCGGACGGCGTTTCGGCGTGGGTGGTGATCAGCGGGGGCGGCGGGAGTTCGCAGGCGTCGGTGGTGGGCGGCGGCGGATCGACGACGTTTCAGCGAATGACGGAATGCGCGACTGGCACGGTGACGCTGTCAGGCGGGACGTGGACGTATCCGGGGGGAACGGCGGCGGCGGCAGCGGCGACGACACAGGAGATCCCGATCGTGACCAGCGTTCCGGGCAGGTTTCGATACGGGCACGTGCTGATCAGCGAGACGACGCAGTTCGCGAGTGGATCGGTGACGCTGACGAAATTGAGCGTCGGGCGGCCGGGCGTGACAACGAACGACGAGTTATTGCCGCAGACGTCGTTTATGCAGGGGAGTGGGGACTCGTGGTTCGCGATGGATCGTCCGCAACCGCCGACTTTGACGGGCACTTACTCGCTGGTGCTGGCGATCCGGACGACGGGAGGGAATATTTCCGCTTTGACGGCAGGGGCGGCGACTTACGAGGTGTGCGGATATGCGGTTCAGTAAGACTGCGCTGGTTTTGTTGCTCTCTGTGTCCGCGTTTGGGCAGAAGCCGGTTGGATTCTCCGGCTTCGTGGGCCAGTTGGTGGACTATTACAACCTCTCGTCCGGGTACCACGGGTTGACGGGGGACACTTACTACTTTGGGGCCTGGGCCGACGATTCGCTGCGCCCTCTCTTTCCAGATCCCACCGGCCTGCCAGTTATCGGCACGTTCAACGATGGTCATGGTGGGAACGCGTGCGGCGGGAACATTGGATTGCTTCAGCTATCCAAGCTGAACACGGCATCGCCGACCAGTTCCAATACGCTGATCACGCCATACCCGAACTGTTTGGACAGCTACGGTAGCGCTCCCGGAGCAATTAACAATCCTACCGGGTGGCTGGGCCACCTGACTGCCGGCGACGGGCACACCGATGGAACCTGGAAGGGTGCGTTGTTGGCGTTTCGCAACGGCATTCTGTTGGCTCCCTTCTACCGGCAGACTTCGCAGGGCGATGCGTTCGGCGATGCGACCATGGCCTTGTCTCCAGACGCGGGAAATACCTGGATCGACTACAGCCGGTATAACACCTACAGCATTACAGGCTTATCGTGTTCAAGCAGCGTGGTTACTCTGACCGTGGCTAATGGGCTGGCGGGGAATGAGAAGATCTACGTCCACGACACGACGCCGGCAGGATTTGGAGGCAAGCAAACGGTGACCGCGGCCACGGGGTCGACCGTGACTTATACGTTGAAAGACGTCTTCGGCGCGACGCTAGCGTGTCCCGCGTCCTCGGGCACCGGAGGGAATTTCGGCCTTCTGGCGGCGAACGGCAGCGCTCCTGCGATCGGCGGGACGATGTGGGTCGGCGGCGGCTCCATGGGGCTCCAGAACATCATTATTTACGGGCAGGATGGTCACTATCCTAGCGGAATTGAGCCGGCGTGCGATCCAACTGTCTGGGTCTGCGGCACGAGCAACAGTTCGGATCGATCGGGCAGCACCGTGCTTTGGAGGGTTCCCGTGGGACGGGAGATGGACCCGACGGCATACCAGTGGTACTCCTGCGCCGGGTATAGCACGGCGTGGCCGATCGCGGAGTCGGTCTGCGACGGTAATCGCGCAAATTCCTGGACATCCACCCGCGCCAACGCGACGGTTGTCGTGGTCGCGAAACGCTGGAACAATGGCGCCAGGCCGGGGGAGTGCTATAACCTGCGCTATCTGCCCAGCCACAGCTCCTACATCATGACCTGCCTTCAGGAGAGTTACATCGGTGTTGGTGGAAGGTCGTCGGCATATTGGATGCCGCATCCCTGGGGGCCTTACTACCCGTTATATAACGGACTTAGCACTGGATACGGCGCGGTAATGCAGGCGTTCTTTACCGGGATGCCTGCCCAGGAGAACATTATCAGCACAACACCTCCGCGTACTCAGATACAGGCGAGCGCCGGGGGATGTTGCAGTACTCACGCCGCAGAAGGTACGCCATACTTCGGGGCGTTTGAACTCGGTCCGGGCAAGCTACCGGAGGCGGGTATTGCCAGGATGGGTGGAACGCTCGGAGATTACGGGTGCATCGGAGCAGGTCACCGCCTGGTATCAGGAAACATGGCCGGCGGAGTTGCCCGCAGGGGAGCCGGTGTCGCCGGCCCTTACACGCTGGCGTACTGGTTCGATCTATACGATCACTGCGGAGACGTGAACGCGACCAGCAGACCGTACTTCCGGGATATTGTGAGCGGCGGTCTCAAGTATATGACGGTCAATACCTTCAACGGGGCGCAGCATTTCAATGCCTTCAATAGCGGGAGTCTGTATCCCACGGCGGACGGCGTGTATGTTGCCGGCAGTAACGGCTATGAGCCGTATCTCGGGACGAACTTTACCGACTCTGTGTTTACAGGTAACGCTTCCTGGAGTGTAGTCATGGCAGTTAAGCCAGCTAATACAGGAGGCGCCCTTAATCAGATGATCCACCTTACCCACACCAATTCGGCCTACAGTCCGTGGGATCTCGAACTCGGCATCGGCGTGGTGAACCCCGGCGACCTGTGCGTTCGGTGGGCTTCGGACGCAGCGAAACTTTGCACGACAGGCGGTAAGATCGCGGCGAACCAATGGTCATTCATTACAGTGACAGCGCAGGCCAACGGAAGCGGTTATCCGACCACGACCATTTACGTTGGTAGTGCCGGGACGTTGTCGGAATACGGAGGCCTGTCTTTGGCAACGTCGGCAAGCGGCACCACGATCAACGGCCTGACGAAGACCTGTTCACCCTGTACCACAACGCCGAACATTGGAGCGAATGGAATATTACGGTTAGGTTCGGTGCCCACAGGTTTCGGCGGCTTCGACGGGACATACGGAGAGATCGGCGTCTACTCCGGAGTCGTACCTTCGCATGTAGTAAGGGAAATCTATCGTACTCTGAGCATGGATTGGCTTCGCTTAGGTAGAGGCGACCTGGGCGGTTATCGTATCATCGCGAGCGCATCCCCAGTCCCGAACACACACGTGGTTCTGGCCCACATTGCAACGGATCATTCGACCGGCTCCCGGCCGGCGGAATTGAAGTAGCGGTGAACAAGGTCCGCGGCCAAGCTATGGCCGGCGCCGCGGACTTGTGCCTATGCCTTCGGATAGCTTGATCACAGAGAACAGACAGTTACATTGGAGTTAGAAATGAAAGTTTCGGTATTGGCCTTGCTGGCGTCGACCGCGTTCGGTGCGATCAGCAATGTCCAGCTTCGCGTCACGTCGACGCAGGCCAGTTTGTCGTATATCGCGCCGGATGCGAGCGCGTGTTCCGTGGAAGTGAGCGAATCGCCGTCATATCGCCCATTGGTCCACGATGTCGACCCGGTTTTGTATAGCGGATCCAATCTGGACAGCCGGCCGGAGGGAATCACGGGCGCGGAGGAACGAGTTTTTGTCGCAGGCAAGCGGCGCGCGGAGAAGGGCCTGGATGGCAAGTGGTATTCGCGCGCGCTACAGGCGTTCACGACGCATTATTACCGGATCACGTGCGGGAGCAGCCGGGCGACTGGCACGTTTGCCACGGCGAATATCGCGCTGGGCAACACGTATAACGAGCCGCTGCCGGCCGACCCTTCCGTTAGTTCGCGGCCATATTACTCGAGCGTCGGTTCTTATGCGTGGCCGGAGTTCGTGAACTGGAATAATCAGGATCCGGCGGCAAGGTCCGAGTCGGTGATCGACCCGCAGACGGGGTTGCTTCTGAAGCGGCTTGCGCTACCCCAGGATCAACCGATCGATTACCTGCCGGGCGCGGGGGACCATGCGTTCACTTCGGGGGCGAGTCCCGACGGCGCATGGAGTGTGCCCAACGCGGCGATTGCGGACGATGCTACGGCGGCTACCTTCAAGGGTTCGCAATCGAATTTCCTGGTGCTGAACGATCAGAGTTTATGGAACGCCGGCGGGACGAACCTGGCGGATATCACGCTGCCGACGGAGTGGATCACGCTCTCGCTGAAGGCGTGGTGCTCGGGCGCGTGCGCTGGTGAGGACGCGAAGATTCAGGCGTGCGTGACGATCAACGGCGTGACGTGCTGGCCGACGAACGCGACGGCGAAATATCAGGAGGCTACGCTGGGAACTTCCCCGACGGGGACGTTTGTGACGCTGGGAACGACGGTGCCGATCCTGGATTCGTGGACGCCGGCGGGCTTCGCGCCGCTCAATCGGGCCGATATTTCGCGGAGAGTGGGCCTGGCGAATGTGGATGCGAGCGGCGGGGTTACGTGGCAGAAGGGCGGCTTTCCCAATACATACTTCAGTGCCAACTGGACGAGCGGCAGCCGGATCTCGATCGGTGCGTCGGAGTGCACGGTCACGACGGTGCAGGGGTTGACGCGATTGACGATCGACCCGGCGTCGTGTTCGACGCCACTGTCGCTCCCGTTGACGGGAGTGACGTTCTCGGGCGCGAGCTTCGGATTTCTGGTGCGCAAGAAGACGGCGGGCACGGACACGATCAATGTGCAGTATGCGAAGTACACGATGGGGACGTCGCAGTACATGGATTTCAATGCGACGGGCTCGGGGAAGTTTTGCAGCGACACGTTGACGGTGAACACGGCGACCGGCGGGCTGGGATATCACTGTGTGGTGCCGTCGGGCTGGCCGATGTTGTATTGGGTGGATCATAAGACTGGCGATGCGAGCTACCTTGGGCAGTTCAGCCGGTCTTCCGTAAGCGGCGCGGATGGCTTCGGCGGCGGACTCTGCGACGGGACGAACACACTCGGCGGAACGATTCCCACGGCTTCGGAGAGCTTCTATTGCACCGCGACAGACAACGAGACGCCGGCCAAGGCGATTCTGGTTTCGTGCCTGCTGAACTCGACGAATCGGCCCGGGAATCAGACGGTGACGTGCTCGAACCTGACTCCGGGGACGAGAGGGAAAGACATCATCGCGCTGATTGCCGCGTTCACGGCGTCCGACACGCCCGCGTTCGACGGTACGAGGTTCGCGTGTTCGGTGACTGGGCGGCAAGGCGACAAGCTGGTGATTGGCTGTGGGCGGAGCGTGCAGGATACGGTCGGGTGGACAGTGATGTTCGACCCCGCAAAGGTGGGCTCGGCGCCGGGCTGCGTGGGCGGAGGCGCTCCGGGATGCGTGGTGGCGGCGGCGTCGAGTTGGGCGGCGGCTCCGGCGCGGTGGTGCGCCACGCACACGCGGTTCGTTTCGGGGAAGACCGACACGCTGTGGATCGCGGGGAAATTTTTTCAGGCGAATAGTCCGGCGCAACTCGGCGACGGACCGTACGTGTCGACGATCATATCAGCGGCGCTGAGTGCGATTCCGGCAGTCGCGGCGGGCACGGGCGTGTGTCCGGCGGGAAGCGCGGGGTGCGATGTGGTGACGGTCGATGGCGAACCTTGCGATCCGAGTCCGGCAGCGGGGGAGGCGAGCGGGAGCAATGTCTGTCCAAAGAACGCGGCCTGGGCTTACCTACAGGATGCGAAGGTGGGCGACGTGTTTTTCATCGACAACGAGGCAGTGATGCTCGTGGCGAAGAACGGAAATCAGTGGACGCTGCGGCGCGGCTACGGAATGTACGGGGTGGCGGCGCACGGTTCGCCGACGTTATCGGCCACCTGTATGGCCCGGGACTTCGACCATGGCGTATCGAACTTTTCGTGGACCTGGGACACGGCGGCGGATCCGCATGGAGTCAACAGCGACGGAACGACGGTGAAAGTGGCATGGGATTACGATCACCCGGTTCCGCGGACCTCGGTGACGCTCGGGGGAGTGCCGAGTTACGACAGCAACTGCGTGATTGGCGGCGGCATCTGCTACGCGATTCGCGATGGCGTGGGCTCGATGGGCGATCCGCCGAATCGCTACGTAGCGCTCGGACCGACGTTCTCGGGGGCAGGCGGGCCGTCGATGTTCATCGAGCGATCGCAGGATCATCCGAGCTGGCTGCAGGATACGGCGCCGAGCAGCGAACGGCAGTGGTTCACGGATGGACGTCCGCTGGCGCCGCTGATGGATTTCAGCGATGCGGCGATGTCGGTATCGGGGCAGTTATACCGGCTGACTTCGACGACGGCGGACGGAGACAATCTGGGGAAGATCGGCTACAACCTTTACGTGGTCAGGAGCTCGGCGAATACGTTGGTGGCGGCGGGGAATTGCACGAGCGGGAATCCGTGCACGATCTGGAATGATACTTTCCTGCTGGATGCGATCAATAAGTCTTGCACGATTACATTGAACAGCGGGAGTGGGACGGTTTACGTTTCGCGGCTTGCATCGGGCGGACTCGGGGTTACTTACACGAACGGGCTCTCGATATCGACGGACGCGTGTCCGACAGCAGCGGGCGGGGGATATCCGGGCGGATCGACGCCTCTGTGGATGTGGACGGCGAGCGGGGGGACGTGGGCTGCCGCCGGCACGGATAATCGCGGTGGATCGTCGGGCCTTTATGGGGCTATCAACCGGCGGATCCAGCCGACATGGGCGTCCTGCGGGACTCAGGCGTTGATCGATGTGAGCAGTGCGGCGACAGGCAACGTTTTGAGCGACACGAGCACGGACTCCTATAAGTATTGCGTGGCGCGGAAGGGTGGCGAATGCCGTGCAGGATCGCAGCAAGGAGATATCTACGTCAATTGTCCGAATGTTACGAAGCGCCCGAGCGGTTCGTATGGGTGTAATTGGATATCCGATAACCAGGAGAAGCCGGTGGATATCTGCGTGGGTAACATGAGCGCTTACTTGAATTCGGTGGTCCAAGTGGGATTCAAGCAGAACGATTTTTCGGGAGCGTTGGGGAGAAGTCTATCGAAAGGCATGGCGCGCTATCGATTGATGGACGACTACTGGCACGGCAAGTCTCTTTCGGACGGATCGTGGCTCATGTTCCGATCGATGTATACGAACGGAGCGTGGACGGATATTCTGCTCGGGAAACTGCCGCCTTATCCGCCGACGGATACGGTGGCGCGCTCGAAGTACCAACCGATTCCGGTGAAGTTGACGCCTCCGGCGGGACTCGCGGTGGACAATGCGATCGTCCAGTTTGGGTATGCGGAGAATGGACTCGCGGGAAACTTCTACTGCACGAGCCGACAGGAGAAGTGCCTGGCGACGGCAAGTACACTGCCGGCGACGCCGTTTGCATTTCCATCCGACGGCGCCGGGGGAGTCGAAAGCGGAGTGGCTGGTCTCGCATGTTCCAACGGGTGCACAATAGCGGTTCCCGCGATCTCTCAGAGGATGCTCTACTACCAGGTGAAATATCGTGATGCCTCGAACAAGACGCTGGCGTCGGGGCGGATGGAAGTCATCGCTATTCCCTAAGGTTAAACGTGATAAAGTCCGCGGGTGAGCGTGCAACATATTGTATAATAACTAACGATTTTGGTTTGGTTTTCGTTAGTTTAAACACAATAGACCCGCGGAGAGATCATGGTCC
>JAOAPT010000352.1 GCA_025463045.1 Candidatus Solibacter sp. | reverse complement strand
GCGGCCGCACCCATGCGTGCAATCCGAGCTTGCGCAGCAATCGGATGAAGCCCGTCAAATCGCGCCGCGGTCCGGTCGCGCCCGTCAGGTCGAACTCACCGCTGGCAGTCTGGTGGTAGTTCCACGGAATGGAAAACTCCACCGTCTGCACGCCGATATTCTTCAGCCAGACAAGCTCTCGTTCCCAGAGCTGATGCGGATACAGATAGTACGGAAACTCGACTGCCTGCACGAAGCTCGCACCCACCGCCGGAGTGGCGGCGATCGCCAGCAGCAGCAGGACAGCCAGCCTCTTCAAAATCTGCGGCCTCGCCGGATTCGGTAGTCCTCGATGTTCGGCATCTTGATGACGCGGCACATCTCGAAGAGCCGCGATCGCGCGCGCGCGCCGATGTGGTCGGCCAGCGTGCGCCGGTACTCGGTGCCGACCGGAGTCTTCTGCAGCACGTTGCTCCCCGCCTCGACATCCGGCAAATTCGTCGTCGCGATCAGCGGTTTGCGATTGTTGCACCGGTGCGTCACGATGCTCGTCACCGTGTCCTGCACCCAGTCGGTGACGCGGTGCGCGCCCAGGTCGTCGAGCAGCAGTACCTCGGAATCGAGCGCCATCCGGTACGCCTCCTTATCGGAGGAGTTGGAGCTCGAATCGTAGCCCGACCGGATCCGGTCGAGCAGCGTCTGATAATCCGTGAAGACGCCTTCGAAACCCTTCTGAATAATCCGCCGTAGTGCCGCGATTGCAAGGTGCGTTTTCCCGGTGCCCGGTTCGCCGATCAGCAGCAGTCCCGGGTACGGGCCGAGCGGAAACTCGTCGGCGTAATTCTTCACCAGCGTCATCACCGTCTTGAGTTCCTGCACGCCTTCCGTCTTGAAATTCTCGAAATCAGTATTCCGATAGAGAGGCGGAATCTGCGAGCGCTCTTCGATCCGGTCGGAGCGCCCGGCGTTACGGCAGTCGCAGGGCTCGGCGCCGCTGACATTGGCGCGCTCGATGATGATCCAACCCGTGCCTCCGCACTTTCCGCAAACGGCTTGCGTGGACATTACCTTTATTATCGTGCACGGGCATAGGTTGCGAGCGACTGAAATGCAGGGTTGTCGTGCAGCGGTTTGAGTACCGGATCGGCCGCCATCCCGAATGCCGCGTTCGGCCGCAAGCCGTGATCCAGCGCTTCACGCAAGAGCGATAGCGCTTCGTCATGCCGGCCGGTGTGCGCCGCGATGCAGGCCAGCGTGTACTTCGTGTCCGCCGTCTCGGGGTGGTCCGGTCCGGTGACTTTCACCTGCAATTCGTGGGTGTGGCGCGCGATTCGTTCCGCCTCGGCGAATGCGCCGTTCATCGCCAGGACCATCGCCAGCCGGTCGGCGGAATGCAGTGTGTAAGAGTGCGCCGGCCCGAGCAGGCGGGTCCGCACGGCCAGCACTTCGCGATTCAGCTTTTCCGCTTCGGCCATGTGCCCTTCCTCGGCGAGCACGCCGGCGAGATTATTCATCACCAGCAGTACATCCGGGTGCTCGGGTCCGAGCACCTTGAGCTGGAGCCTGAGCGCCTCCCGGATGAGTTGCTCAGCTTCGGCCAACCGTCCTTGAGCCTCCAGCGGATTCGCCAGCGCGACCATCGCATTCAGCGTTTCGCGGTGCTCCGGCCCCAACACCCGCCGGCGCCCATTGAGCGCGTCGCGGTCGAACGCCTCGGCCTCGGGGTACCGCGCCTGTTCGTACAGCGTGGCGCCGAGCTGCGTCAACGACGTCAACGTATCGGGATGGTCGTGCCCCAGGATGCGCTGGCGTGTCGCCAGAGCGGTCCTCTGCAACACCTCGGCGTCGCGATATTTGCCTTCCCTGCTCAACGTGTCGCCCAGGTTCGCCATCGACATCACGGTGCTCGGGTTTTCCGGCCCCACCACGCGGCGCTGCGCGTCGAGCACCGCCTCGCGGAAGCGGCCGTCGTCCACCATATCGACGGCCAGGTTGCTCATCGATTTCAGCGTCTCCGGATGTGTGTCCCCGAGCCGCCGCCGTCGGATCTCGAGCACCTGCCGGTCGAGCTGTTCCGTCTCGCTGCGCTTTCCGCTCGCGCTCAGCACGTTCCCCAGATCATTCATCGCCTGCGCGGTATCCAGGCGGTACGGGCCGAGGACGCTGCGCCGGATCGCGAGGCTCTGCCGCAGGCAGCGATTCCGCTTCGGGGAACAAGCCAAGGCGCGTGTACACGCGGCCCATCACGTCCATTAACTGCGCAGTACATCTCAGTACGCTGTTCGATAGCGACGCAAACATTCTCGCGCAGGAGGAGCCGATTCACAGCGGGAGTCCAATGCTGCCGGTGAACTGGCGCGGCGATGGCCAGGAGTTCTGCCTGCTCTCCGGAAACTCGAAGGAAGGCGGTATGATCGACGGCAAGCTGCGGCGGGTGTGGATCTACACGCAAGATCGGCCGTTCACGGGCGAGAAGATCTACGCGCCGGTGCGCAATCCGGAGTACAACGAATCGAACTACCGGACTACGGTTTCACTGCCCGAGTGGTCGCCGGTGAAGGTGAAACGGTAGCAGACTTGCACGTCTGAAATCGTACGGAGTGATGACTCGCATTCCGTGCCGCCCGCGCGCTGTGTCGCCGCGATCGTCGTTCTCTTTTCGGCGCGGAAGAAACTCAGACGCAGTACCGTCACCGCCTCCTGCCCGTAGTTGTACGACTGAGGAGCACGGGCCGCACCGGCGTTGCTTCACCGCGCCGTCGGAGTGGAAGGGCAAGGGCGTTCGGCTGGTGTTCGAAGGCGTGATGACGGATACGTCGCTGAAGGTGAAGTCCGAC
>JAOAPT010000343.1 GCA_025463045.1 Candidatus Solibacter sp. | reverse complement strand
GTATCGATGGCGCCTCCGCCCTGCACGTGAGCCGTGAGTTGCCAGCCCTTGTCGCGGGCCGCACTCATGATGCGATAGAGCTTCTCGGCGTCGATGAAAAGCGTGCCGCGCGCGTCGGGATCGGTCTGCCCGTAAAGCTGGCGGCCAAAAGCTCCGTATGGCATGCGCTGGTAGGCGGTGCCGACGCTCTGCCCGCCATCCAGGGTAACCTTGAACGTGCCGAAACGCAGCCAGTCGTCGCCCTGGTTCGTCGTCCACGACGAAGCCCGAATCTCGGAGACAACCTCCTCGACAGGGCGCGCTGCGTTGATCCGCCATGTCATGATGACGCGGACCGGCAGTTGCTGGCGCGACTTCAGCTTCTCGAAGACGGCGACCTCCGCCGGCGTTACCGCCCGGTCGCCGACCGTCGTCAGTCCAGCCGCGGCGTAGAGTTGGAGCATCTTGGCGAGCGCAGCCACCTTGTCCTCGTCGCTGAAGGTCTCCGCGCGCGCTACGCCTTTCAGAAGTTGCGATGCATTGCGCAGGATGCCGTTCGGTTCGCCGTCCGGGCCTTTCACGATCTCGCCGCCGGATGGGTTGGGAGTGTCGCGGGTAATGCCGCTCATTTTGAGCGCGAGCGAGTTTGCACCCCAGACGTAGCTGCCATCGAAAGCCACCGGATGGTCGGTGATGACATCCAGATCCTGTTTGGTCGGGAAGCGCATTTCCCTCAGCCGTGGAGGGAGTGTTCGCGGCACGACGATCCATGCGCCTTTGGGCCGTGAGCGCGCCGCGGCACGGACGTAGTTCTGGATCGCGTCAATGGAATCGAGGACGGGAAGCGGGCTCCGGAATTCACTCAAGCCGGCTTCCAGCGCGTGGACATGCGCATCGATCAGCCCGGGGAGCACGGTCTTACCACCAAGGTCGACCACCTTGGTTCTCGGACTGCGTTCTCCCTTCAAAATCTCGGCGCTCGTACCGGTCGCAGTAATGCGCCCACCTTTTATGGCGATCGCCTCCGTGACGCGAAACGCCGCGTCCACAGTGACGACCTTTCCGTTGTGCAGGATCAGATCCGCATCCGAAGCCGAAGCCGGAAGGCAGAGAAGGACGGCGATTACGACTCGTTGCATCATCTATTCGATTCTAGATCAGCACGTCGCCTGAAGTTCCCTCTGGCAGCGCGCCCAGCGATGCGTCGATGCCGCTCGCGGAGCCCGAACCCTTGAAGCGTTGGCCGCCAAGTGCCACTTTCCAGCGTGCTCGCCGCCCGCCATTCGCATTCGTAACCAGAGAGCGACGCCAACTTAGTCGCTCACTTCAAGTAGCCCAGGTGTTCCGGATCCCCATCGATCAGCGATTTTTTCAGACTGCCTGCTAATTCCCACTGCCCGATGATCGGGTATTCGAGCATCGCAAGTTGCGCGAGCGAGCCCGAGCCGGTCACCGCAGCTTGGATTGCCGTGCGCTCATAAGTCTTCACGGACTGAACGAGACCACGAATGGAATCCGGCAGCCGGCCCGTCCTCCGCGGTCGAGCTCCATCCCGATCGATATCACAAGGCACTTCGACTACATCATCAGGTTCGAGATCTTCAATGGCCCCGTTATTCCTTACATTCACAACCACGCTTCGGCTGCGGTCGGAGACCAGGCTGGTCATGACGTCGAGTGCAATTCGGTGGTATCCAGTCGCGGTCTCGAACGGGTCGTACTCCTCTTTCGCGACCTCGAACGCCGACTCCGCCTGCGCCTCGAGCCTCATATATGAAGCGTTCCGTTGCAGTAGATAAGCACGGTAAACGCTAAGCCCCTGGGCGGCGTCCCCGCTCGCGAGGCGATGGAAGAGGCTTTCGTTCATGCGCCCGATCTCCTCCCCGCGGCTGGCTCCAGCACGCAACTGGTTCGCGTGTGCCTTCCGCTGGCTATAGTAAAAAAAGAGGTATTCAGTCGGAATCAGGCGGAGCGTCCGGATCAACTCGGGGTCAAAGAGTCCCGTGGGATAGACGCGGCGCAAGAACTCCGAGTCGGTCAAAAGACGCTCCGTGATATCTCCGCCGCGAAGCAGGACGCGGCGGACCCAGCCCAGATGATTCAGCCCGGCGTAATCGAACTCCATCTCACCCGGCGCTTCGCCGGCCGCCTCCGCAATTTTGTGAAAGAGTTCGATGGGTGTGTCGCAGATGCCGATGACCCGCAAGCCAGTGTGCTGTTGGAGCGCCTGTGTGATCAACCCAGCGGGATTTGTGAAGTTGATAAACCACGCCGCGGGTGCCGCGCGCTCCACGATGCGAGCGTGTTGCAGCGTAACTGGAACTGTCCGCAGGGCCATCGCAACGCCGGCAGGTCCCGTGGTCTCCTGCCCGGCCAGGTCATGCTCGATGGCGATGCGTTCATCGCGCGCGCGCGCCGCAATCCCGCCGACGCGGATGCTGTTCAGCACGAAATCCGCGCCCTCGGCGGCCTCCTCGAGCCGCGCGGAGACGCGAATCTCGAACGCGGAGTTCGAGCGTCGCAGAATTTCACGGCCGAGTCTGGCGATTGTTTCGACGCGCTCCTCATCCACGTCATACAGCGTGAGCCGCTCGATCTGAAGCAATTGCTGTGCTTGAGCCAGGCCATAAATAACCAGCGGCGTCCGTACTCCGCCGCCTCCGATAATCGTTACCTTTCGCATTTGCGTGCTCTCAATAGTTCATTCAATCGCGCACCGTCCGGAAGTCCCGCAACGCCGCCATACGCCTCAGTCGAAAACGCGCCACAGATGTTGGCGGACCGCAAACAGGCTTCCGGCGAGTCGCCCTTCAACCAGGAATGCAGGAATCCGCCGTTGAAGCAGTCGCCGGCCCCTGTGGTGTCGATGGGTGTGACCGGCAGGGGAGCGTCGAACCAAATCTCGCCATCCCACAGCAGTGCGGCCCCGCGCGCACCGAGTTTGAGCCCCACGCGCCGAAGGCCGGCGTCGGAGAACCAGCGGAGGATCGTTTCCGGGTCATTCTCACCCGTGATGCAGTGCGCCTCCACTTCATTGGGGAAGAACACATCCAGCAGCGGTAGAATCTCACGCATGCGTGCATCCTTCAGCCAGCTCTCGTGCCATCCCACATCCAGCGAGATCGTGCACCCGTTTGCCCGGATGGCAGCCAGTAGATCCCCTGCTGTGGCGAGATCCGGCGCGAAGGCAAGGTGAACGTGAGCGGCCTGCGCCAGGCGCTTTACCGCTGCCGCTTCGGCGATCGCTTTGGGAAAGCTCCGATTGGCACCTGGGTATGTCAGGAAACTGCGATCTTCCGGGGTGCTTACCGCAACCGTAAATGCGGTCGGCTCCGCAGCGTCGCGGCTGATGTGGGAAGTATCCACCGCGCTGTCTTCGAGCTGCCGGATGAGCCAGTCGCCATCGTGCCCGACCATGCCGAACACCGCTGCGCGCGAACCCAATTTCGCCAGGGCGCAGGCCGTATTCACCGCGCCGCCGCCCATCTCGCGGTGAAATTCCTTCGCGAAGGCCTCCTGGCCGGGGCGTGGCCAGAAATCGAATCCGCTCAAGATCAGGTCGGTATAAAGCTCTCCGGCGACGATCGCATCGAAAGCCTTTGCGCGATCAGGCATCCGCACCCTCCTCCCGCCCGCCGGCGTAAGGCCACTCGCCGGCTCCGCGGGCGCGCCAGAGGTAGGCAGCCACGCCAAACATCATGAGCACCAGGCCTGCGCCGATGTAGGCCAGGCCGCTGGCGATCAGAATGTATAACCAGCCGAGGAACGCGATGACGCTGGGAAGCGGGTACAGAGGCATTTTGAAAGGTCGCACAATGTCCGGCCGCTTTCGCCGGATGAGTGTGACCGCGAATATCTGCGCCATAAATTGAATCAGCACCTGAATCACAATCAGGCCGTTGATCAGCACATCCAGGTTCAATAACGAAGCCGCCATCGAAAGGACTCCGATGAAGAGCACCGAGACATAGGGAAAGTTCTTGGAAGGGTGCAAGCGGGCGAAGGGTCGGAAGAACCGGCCGTCCACCGCGGCCGCGTATGGTACGCGCGAATAGCCCAGGAGGACCGCAAAGACCGAGGCGAATGTGGTCCACAGGATCAAAATCGTGACCACGCCGGCCGCCTTCGCGCCGTAAATTCTCTGGATGAAATCGGAGGCAATGGCGGTGGAGTGAATCGCTTCCCGCCACGGCACCACGCCGATGATGGTAACGTTCATCGTCAGGTAGAGCGCGGCCACCGCGGCAATCGACAACAGGATGGATCGCGGGATGACCCGTTCCGGCCGGCGCACCTCACCCGCAAAAAAACAGACGTTGTTGTATCCGCCGTAATCGTACATGGCAATCAAAGTAGCGCCGCCAAGACCAAAGAAGAAGCTTCGCGAGGGTGTGAACGCGCCCTGTGGAAAATCCAGGACACGCCGCGGATCAAAGTGCATTACTCCCGCCGCCGTGATCCAGAGTACCGTGCCGACCACAACGATCCACATGATGATCGAAAGCCGGCCGACCGAACGAATGTCCCGGTAGAGCAGCATGGTGATCAGTGCACAAACGCTCACCGCAATCAGCTTCTCCTGCAGCGGACTCAAATCTTTGAACAGAAACCTGGCGTATTGAGCAAAGCCAACGGCGCCGGAGCCGATGGAAAGCGGAGCCAACGCCATGGTTTGCCAGATGAATAGAAAGCTCATCAGGCGCCCTATCCGTTGGGGCCCATATGCCTCAGAGAGGTAATGATACGGTCCCCCCGTGCCCGGCATCGCTGCTCCCAGCTCGGCCCAGACCATTCCATCGCAGAGCGCGACCACGGCCCCCAGCAACCAGCCGAGAATCGCCTGCGGCCCGTTCATCTTCGCAAGCAGAATCGGAATGGTGATAAAGGGCCCCACTCCGATCATCTCCAGCATGTTGGCTGAGACGGCTCCGAGAAGGCCGATGCCGCGGACGAGATGCGGAGACTCAGGCTGGGTCAATTTGCCCAAGTTATCATAGTTGGTACGATCCGCTCGACTCTCATTTTCGTGCTGGCGACGGTGATCGAAGCACTGGCGCAATCATCGTCCTTGGAGCAAGCCGTCCGGTTTGCGCAAGAGCAGCGCTATGCCGAAGCCCGTCGCGTGTTGGAGGGTTCGGTTGAACCGGAGGGAATCACACAGCGCATCGCGTTCCACCGGCTCAAGGCCGCGATTGCATCGGGATTGGGAGAGACCGCGGCCGCCGCGAATGAAATGCGGTCGGCCCTGGCCCTCGCACCCGGAGATGCAGGCTTGCAGACGGCCACGGCGGCGGCCGAATTGCAGGCAGGCCTGCTCGATGACGCGGTGGCGCACGCGCAGGGCGGAGCAGGCACGGCAGTGGGGCAGGCGCTCCTGGGCGACATCCAGGAGAAACGCGGCCAGTATCTCGAAGCTGTCAAGGCCTACCAGGCTGCGGTTGCGCTCGCGCCCGACCGCGAACAGTATCGCGTCGCGCTCGCGCTCGAGTTAGTGCAGCACCATACCTTTGAGCCCGCCATTGCGGTATTGGAGCAGGCCGCCCCTCGCTTCCCGAAATCGGCGCGGCTTCGCGTCTTGCTCGGCGTTGCCCAGTATGCCGCCGGCCGGTATGAGGACGCCGAGGCCGCGTTGACCGACGCTCTCGACCTCGCACCGGAACTGGAGCGGGTGTACGGGTACCTCGCACAGGCCGCCCTCGAGGCTCCCTCCCCGCCGCTCGAACGCGCGCTGAAAGCGATCTGCACCCGTGAGCCTGTCGTGTGCAGCGCGCTCCAGTCTCGCTCGGCCCGCGAGAAAGGAGATGCCGGGCTTCAGGCCCTGGCAGTCGCGGCACTAAAACGCGCGCCGAAAAATAGCGCGATAGCGCGCTGCGAACTGGGCAAGGTTTATCAGGCCGCCGCTCAGTGGACCGAAGCGCGGGTCGAATTCGAAGCGTGCGTCCAACTCGATCCATCGCCCCAGAATCACTACCGCCTCGGACTCGTCTACAACCGGTTGGACCTGGTCGAACTCGCACAGAAGCAGATGGAACTCCGCAAGACTGCCGAAGAGCGCAAGGCCGGGGATACTGCCCGCCGGCAAAACGCCGTCCAGGCATTTCAATATCTCATCAAGTAATCAGCGCTGCGGATTCTTCGGCAGACTGATCAGATTTGCGAAGATGCGGT
>JAOAPT010000333.1 GCA_025463045.1 Candidatus Solibacter sp. | reverse complement strand
ACTGTCCGCGAATCGAGAGCGTGCACCCGAACTGCGACGGGTCGAACGCCGGATTGAACGCCTTCATCAACTCGCCCGCCGACGACGAGAAGAACGTGTCCCAGACAATCGGCGCGAGCTGCGACTTCGAAGTGGCCGAGCTGAAGTCCCCCGAATAAGTCCCGCGCAGTACGACCGCCTTCCCCACTGCGTCGGTCGTATTCCGATAAATCTTCCCGTCCGCCAGATCGATCGCCGGATACGCATCCGGAACGTAGCCCAGATACCGCGAGTCGCCCGACCTCGGGATGATGTAGTAGAGCAGTCCCCACCCGCCGTCTCCGCTCGGGAACGCGCACAGATACCCAGGACCCGGACCGACCAGCGCGGTGCCGCACATCCGCGTGAACCCGCCGTAATTGAGGAACGCGCCAAGCCCGTTCGGATTGTCGTTCAGCGTTGAAACCGCCTGGATCAGCGCGCCCGTGTGCGGATCGACGATCGAGAAATTGCGGTCTACCGGAATCGTCGGGATCGCCCATTGGCCGGGCTTCCGCGCATCCACCTGCGGCAGGTCCGAGAACGTCATCCCGAGGGGAATATTCGTTGTGCTGAACGTCCCCGACTCCACGCTCGTGCTGCACGACACGCGATAGTAATGTAGCGTGTTGGCCTGCAGCGCGCGCGAATACCGATTGCCGTCGCTCGCCACGTCTGCGCTCCGCGTACCGAGCACCACGATCCGCACGCGTCCGTTCACCACGCTGGAAGCTCGCGAATCGGAATCTTCACCCGGGAAAAGCACGGGATCGACGTCATGCACTAGCGGCCGCAACGAAGACGCTTCGCTGATCTCCACCGTGCACGCCCCATCCACCGGCGACGGATACGAAATCAGGGCCTGCGTCGCCGTCGTCCCGACCACCGACACGTTGAACGCACTCTGCGCGCAAGCCGAACTCACGCACAAAACGATCAACGCCTTAGCCCCGATGTTCACGCCTCATTATAGTAAGGCAATGTATTTGCGATCACGTTATCCCGCGGCCATCGATCGCCGCGGCTCGAACGTGTACCCGAACCCGCGCACCGAATGAATCAGAATCGGACTCGCCGGATCCTTCTCCACCTTCTGCCGCAGCCGCAACACATAAACGTCCACCGCGCGGTCCGTGATCGCCCGATCCTGTCCCCACACCGAGTTCAGCAACTGCTCCCTGCTGAAAACCACGCCCGGCCGATTCATCAGAAACTCCAGCAGCCGGAACTCCGTCGCCGTCAGCGATAGCGGCACGCCATTCAATCGCACCTGGCAGCTCGTCCGATCCAATTCGACCCCGCCCGCTTCCAACAAGCGCGTCGGAGTCGCCTGATTGCGGTACTGCAGCTTGATCCGCGCGATCAGCTCGCGCACGAAGAACGGCTTCACCACGTAATCGTTGGCGCCCAGTTCCAGCCCCACGATGCGGTCCGTCTCGCTTGCCCGCGCCGTCAGGAAGATCACGGGAATCGCTGCCAGATCCGGATCCTTCCGAATCCCCTTGCAGATGTCCAATCCGTCGGAATCGGGCAGCATGATGTCCAGCAGAATCAGATCGGGCCGTACCTGCCGGCACAATTCGATCGCGCCCTTCCCGGTGTGCTGGCCGCTCAAAGAAAAGCCTTCCTTCTCCAGGTTGTACTTCAGTAGGGAGAAGAGGTCTGCATCGTCTTCGATCAGTAGGATCTTTTTCATGATGTCAGCCCAACAGTACCCCGCACCTCGTTACGGGACTGTTAAGAGGCCGTGAATTCGGGATTAAGCGTCTCTTCCCCGAGCACCGCCTCATCCACCGGCAGTGTGAAAAAGAATGTCGACCCCTGCCCCAGGACGCTCTCTACCCGGGTCGTGCCGTTGTGCGCCGCCACCAGGTGCTTGACGATCGAAAGCCCCAGCCCGGTGCCGCCCAGTTCGCGCGAGCGCGCTTTATCCACGCGGTAAAAGCGCTCGAACAGCCGCGGCAGATCCTCCTCCGGAATTCCCGCGCCCGTATCGCGCACAAAGAATTCCACCATCGTCCCGAGCGCCTTCGCGCCCACCGTAATCTTCCCGCCGGCCGGCGTGTACTTGATCGCGTTGTCCAGCAGATTGCTCAAAATCTGCGACACCGCCTCGCTGTCGCAGCACACCATCACATCGTCCGGCGCGCGCTCTTCCACCAGTTCGATCAGGCTCTTGCGCGCGATCGGTCCCACCAGTTCGAACGCGTCGTGAATCAGCGAATTCGCCGAGTGCAGGTCGAACTCGAACTTCTGGCGCTTCTGCTCCACCCGCGAGAGCGTCAGCAGGTCTTCCGTCAGCCGCGCCAACCGTTCCGCATTGTGACGAATGATCCCAAGGAACCGCATGTTGTGATCGGGGTCCGCCAGCGCTCCGTCGATCAGCGTCTCGGTATAACCCTGTATCGACGCCAGCGGCGTGCGCAATTCGTGCGAGACGTTGATCACGAAATCCTTACGAATGCGTTCCAGCTTTTCGAGTTCCGCGTGCTCGTGCTGCAACTGCGCGACGGTCTGCTGCAGATTCTCCGCCGTCTCGTTCAACGTCTGCGCGAGTTGTCCGAATTCGCTCGAATCCACCTCCGGCAGCCGCGCCCGGAAATTCCCGCGCGCCAGTTCGCCCGCGTGCGCCATGATCGCCGCCAGCCTCCGCGAAATGAATCGCGCCAGAATCGCCGCGATCAGGATCGCCGGCAGAAACGCCGCCGACGTACTCGCCAGAATCTTGCCGCGGATCTGTCCGATCTGACGGTTGATCTCCGAGAGTGGAAATGCGATCCGGATCGCGCTTCCGCCGCCCGCCGCCGGCACCGCCACGTAGAGGAATGACACACCGATCGTGGCGCTTTGCCGTATCTCGGACCCCTTCCCCTGCTCGAACGCCTCCCTGATTTCCTTGCGCGACCGGTGGTTCTCCATCTCGGCCGCATTGGCATCTGTATCCAGCAGCACTTTTCCATCGGCCCGCACGACCGTAATCCGGCCACCCACCGCCTGCGCCATCTTCCGCGCCTGCTCCGGCGTAACGCTCTCCGGGGCTGGAAACATGAGCGCCAGCATGCGGCCCTTATCCGTCAGTTGCTGCGTTAGATTCTGAACGTAGTTTTCCTGCGCCACGTTAGTCGCGAAATAATCCACCGTGACCAGCGCGAGCAGCAGCAGGGCGAAGACCCCCACGATCAGTTTCAGGAAGATTTTGCCCGTCATGCCGCCTTACGTCGCCTCTTCGAAACGATAGCCGAAGCCGCGCACCGTCGTCAGGTACTTCGGCGCATCCGGCTGTTCCTCGATCTGTTCCCGCAGCCTGCGGACATGGACATCCACTGTCCGCGGCGTGACGTAACGCTGCTCTCCCCACACCGCCTCCAGCAGTTGATCGCGGCTGTAGGCCCGCCCGGGGTGGGTCAGGAAGTACTCCAGCAGGTTGAATTCGGTGGACGTCAGCGAGATCTCCTTCTCGCCCAGGTACACTCGCCGCGCCGTGCGATCCAGCCGGAATGGTCCGATCCCCACCGAGAGCGGCTCGGCGTCCATCTCCTCCCGCCGCAGGTGCGCCTTCACCCGCGCGATCAGTTCCCGCGGGCTGAACGGCTTCGTCATGTAATCGTCGCCGCCGATCTCCAACCCGAGCACCCGATCCACCTCGTCCGACCGCGCCGTGAGGAACAAAACCGGAATCCGCGCGAGCCCGGCCGACTGCCGGATCTGCCGGCAAAGCTCGAACCCGTCCGTGTCGGGCAGCATCACGTCCAGCAGGATCAGGTCGGGTTTGGCCTGCTCCAACGCCCGCAGCGTCCCTGCGCCGCCGCCCAAAATCTGGGCTTCGTACCCATGACGCACCAAGTTGTACTCGATCAGCGAGGCCAACTCCGCTTCGTCTTCGACGATTGCGATCTTTTTCGGCATGGAACGTGCTTACGCTAACCAGTGCAGTACGTTCTATTGTAGCCTTCCACGGGGTCGGGTTTGCTAGACTCAGGATTTGTAGGGGTGTCCTATTTCCCGTAATTTATTAAAGTTAGCATCCATTTTCTTCATCTTGCGTGTAGCTGGCCAGGGCGCGTGCCGCGATTGCGCCCAGTCGGGTTTCGGGGGTCCGGGGGACAACCGCTTCGTAGCGTTCGATGCCCTTTGCCGCGGCGTTGCCTGCCGCGATACGGGGCTGCCCCAAGTCTACGTCAACGCTTCCAATCTCACGCTTTTTGTCCGCGTCGTCGATCTCGCATTCGGCGGACCTGCACCGGCGCTAACCCTGGAACAGTCCTATAACCAGGACGATACGTCGAGCGGCGCGCTCGGCTCCGGCTGGTCCTTCAGCCTCGGCGACCGGATCGTGACCGAGTCGGACGGCAGCCTTACCGTCCATCGCTCCAACGGGCGCACCGACCGGTACTCCACCGCCGTCGGCTCTTCCGCCCTCTTCGCGATCACCGCGACCACCGATACGCTGACCCGCAATGCCGACGCGACCTACTCGTTGACTGCCGCCGGATCCCCTACCTCCCGCGTCTTCTCCGCCGATGGCAGGCTGCTTACCGTCCTCGACGGCACGAACGTCCGCATCTCGCTCGACTACGACACCGCCGGCCACCTCACCGCCGCTCACTATCGCGGCAAGCTGATTAACTTCGGCACGGATTCCAGCGGCCGTGTTACTTCCATCAAAGACGCCACCAATCGCTCGGTAACTTTCACTTACACCGCCGATGGCCGCCTGTCCAAGCAAACCAATGCGGACGGCCAGACCATCGCATATCAGTACAATAGCTCCGGCAACCTGACCTCGGTCACTTATGCCGGCGGTTCGATCGCCATCGCCTACACGGGCGACGCGGGATTCACCGCGGTCGCGAGCGTCACCACCCCAGATGGCGCGGTCCGTCAGTACGACACGCCGCGCACTCCGACCGAGATCCGCATCGTAGACGCCAACGGCGACGCGACGTTGTATCGCTCCAACGCCACCGGCCTTCTGCAGTCCATTACCGACGCGGCCGGTAACACCGTGTCGTACTCCTACGACGCCAAGGGCAATCGCACCTCGGCCGTCAATGC
>JAOAPT010000310.1 GCA_025463045.1 Candidatus Solibacter sp. | reverse complement strand
GGCAAAATGCAAATGCCCGTCTTCTTCGCGGAAGTGAAGCGTCCGGGCTTCGCGGAATTCCTCAAGCAACAGCATCTGCCGGTCACGGTCGACGAGCGCAACGGCCTGGTCGCCTTCGGCCCGCCGGACGCCGTCGCCGCCTTCGCCGCGAATCTCGATCATCCGGCCGGCGGCTTCGACACCACTCCGTTCTACTCCCGCATTCAGGAGTCGTACAAGAACGGCGCCGGCCTCCTGCTTTGCGCCGATATTGCCGGGATGGGACAGAAGTCCATCGCCGGAGTCCGCTACTTCATCGCCGAACAGAAGCAGGTCGCCAAAGAGATGGAGGCGCGCGCTTCGCTCGGCTTCGATGGCCCGCGCAGCGGCATGGCCGCCTGGCTCGCCAACCCCGCTCCGATGGGCGCGCTCGATTACATCTCGCCCGAGGCCACCATCGTAACCGCCTTCGTCGTCAAGAGTCCGGCGACTATCGTCAGCGAACTGCTCACGTTCCAACAGCGTAGCCCTGCCGCCGCCGAGAAGGCGCTCGCCGATGCGCAGATCCAGACCGGCATCGATATCCGCAAAGACCTCGCCGAAGCCCTTGGCGGAGAGTTCTCGCTCTCGCTCGATGGTCCCCCGATCCCGGTACCCTCGTGGAAACTCGTGACCGAGGTGTACGATCCGGTTCGCATCGAAGCCACGCTCGAGAAATTCGTCGAGGCGTACAATCGCGAAACCGTGAAGGGCGGCGGCAAGCCGCTGCGCACCGCGCAGGAGACCGTCGAAGGCCGCAAATATTACATGATCGCCGGCGCCGATGGAAGCCCGCTCACCGAGGCTCACTACACCTTCGTCGATGGCTACATGATCGCCGGACCGACTCGTGCGCTCGTCTCCCGCGCCCTGCAAGTGAAGAGCGCCGGCACGTCGATCACCCACTCCGCGGCGTTCATTGCGCTGCTGCCGCGCGATCACTACAACAACTTCTCCGCCGTGATCTACCAGAATCTCGGCACCTCGCTCGCGCCTCTCATCAGCATGTTCGGCAGCATGATCCCGCAAGGACGCGGCGGCACGCAGGCCGGCAATATGCTACAGGGCCTGAGCAACATGAAATCCACACTGATCGCCGCCTACGGCGAGCCCGACCGAATCAGCGTCGCCACCAGCGGCAACCTGATGGGCATGAGCCTGAACAACCTGATCACCGGGAATTTGCAGAACGCGATCCCTTTCACGCAATTCATGGGAACACAGGGCCGCGTACCTGCGTTTAAATAGGGGAATGGACCCCGTCATAGAACTGGATGGCCTTGAAGTCCGCTTCGGCACTCGTACCATCCTGAGAAAACTGAAAGCCACCTTGACCGGGCGCTCCATCGGCCTGCTCGGGCCGAATGGAGCGGGCAAGAGCACGCTCATCAACACGCTGCTCGGCTTCCACAAACCGACCTCCGGCACCGCCCGCATCTTCGGCAAGGACATTCGCACGCATGCACGGGAAGTCCGCAGCCTGCTCGGCTACATGCCGGAGAACGATTCTTACATCTCTTCGATGAGCGGCGTCCGCTTCGTCCGCCTCATGGCCGAGCTCGCCGGCCTGCCTCCCGAGCATGCCCTCGAACGCGCGCACGAAGCCTTCTTCTACGTCGGCCTCGGCGAAGTTCGATATCGCAATCTCGGTACGTACTCGCTCGGCATGAAGCAGGCCGCGAAGCTCGCGCAGGCGATCGCGCACGGACCCAAGCTGCTCTTTCTCGACGAACCCACCAACGGGCTCGATCCGCCCGCGCGTCTCCGCATGATCCAGCTCATCCAGGAAATTCGCGATCGCGGCGATCTGCGCCTCATCCTTTCTTCGCACCTCCTGCGCGACGTCGAAGAGTGCTGCGACGAAGTCCTCATCCTTAAGGACGGTAACATCGCCGCCTTCTGCAATCTCGAAGAGGAGCGCCGCGCCAACCGCCGCTTCCTCGAAATCGAAACGCGCGGCGGCGTCAATGGGGCCTTCGCCGAAGCCATGGAAAAGCTCGGCTGCGAAACCGCCACCGGCGCGCAGGGCCGCCTCAAACTCGTACTCCCCGACGGCCTTGAGGTCCGCCAGCTCTATCAGGTCGCCAGCGACCAGAACGTCCAGATCCGCCGCCTCAATCACAAGCGCGATTCGCTCGAGGATATCTTCCTCAAAGCCATGGAGGCCGCCGATGGCCGTCTATAAGAAAACCTACCGCCCCTACGACGGTGCGCTAACCCCTTCCGCAACGCGCTTCCTGGTGATCCCGCGTTTCGCCTTCGAGGACATGCGCAAATCGCGCTTCCTCACCATCTTTTTCCTGGCGAGTTTCATCTATCCTCTGATCTGCTCGCTCTTCATTTATGTGAAGCACAACGCGAGCGCACTCAACCTGCTCGGCGTCGCCAACGCCAACAACCTGATCTCCATCAACACCACGTTCTTCCTCAACTTCCTCGGCTGGCAGAGCATGCTCGCGCTCTTTCTCGCCGCCTTCACCGGTCCCGGACAAGTCTCGCCCGATCTCGCCAACAACGCTCTCTCTCTGTATCTGGCGCGCCCCTTCTCGCGCGTCGAATACGTCCTCGGCAAGATGTGGATCCTGATCGTTCTCATGTCGCTGATGACCTGGGTGCCCGGCCTCCTGCTCTTCCTCCTCGAAGCCTACCTGCAAGAAGGTTGGACCTGGATGCATGACAACTCCAGCCTCGCCTCGGGCATGTTCTTCGGCTCGTGGATCTGGATTCTCATCCTCGCGCTCCTCGCCCTCGCGCTCTCCGCGTGGGTCAAATGGAAGCCCGCCGCCGGAGCACTCATGTTCGGCGTCTTCTTCGTCGCCGCCGGCTTCGGCGCCGCGATCAATGGCGTACAGCGCACCAAGTGGGGACACCTCTTCAACATCAGCGCGCTGATCGGCTCCGTGTGGGTCCAGCTCTTCGGTGCCGACCCGCAAGTCAACAACGGCGGCGCGTTCTTCCGCATGCCCGCCGACGAACGTCTTCCCCTCTGGTGCTGTTGGACGGCCCTCGGCGGACTCTGCCTCGTCTGCCTCTACATGCTCGCTCGAAAAATCCGCGGCGCGGAGGTGATCCGATGAGCACCACGTCTGAGCAGACCCGCGATAACAACCTGATCACCTTGGCCAACGTCTCGCGCTTCTACGGCGAGGTCCTCGGCATCAACAAGGTCAGCCTCGCGATTCCGCCCGGCATCACCAGCCTGGTCGGCCCCAACGGTAGCGGCAAAACCACGCTGATGAATCTGATGACCGGCCTGATCCGCCCCACCCAGGGCGAAATCACCGTACTCGGCATCTCGCCCGAGGATCCCGAACACCTCTGCCGCGCCGTCGGCTACTGCGCTCAGTTCGACACTTACCCCAAAGGCCTCACCGGCTATCAGTTCGTCTACTCCTTCCTGCGCATGTTCGGCTACACGCACGAAGAGTGCGATCACCGCACGATGAAGTCGCTCGAAACCGTCGGCCTCGTCGACGCGCGCAATCGTCCCGTCGCCGCCTACAGCAAAGGCATGCGTCAGCGCGCCAAACTCGCGCAGGCCACCGCGCACGATCCGCAAGTCGTCATCCTCGACGAGCCGTTAAACGGCCTCGACCCCCTGGCGCGCGCCGAAGCCATCGCGCTCTTCGAGCATTGGGGCAAGCGCGGCCGCCACGTCATCATCTCCAGCCACATCCTGCACGAAGTCGATCGCATCAGCGACCAGGTGATCCTGCTCAGCCAGGGCTACGTGGTCGCCGAAGGCCAGATCCAGAACGTCCGCGGCGAGGTGAAGGATCAGCCCATGCAGATCCTCGTCCGCTGCAATCACCCCAGCCAGTTGGCCGCCCAACTCTTCCAGCAGAATCACGTCGTCGAAGCCAAGCTCCATACCGACGGCCGCGGCCTGCTGCTGCGCACCACCGACGCCGATGGTTTCTACCTCCTGCTGAACCGCATCGTGATCGATAGCGGCCTCGAAGTGGAATCCGTCGCGCCGGCCGACGACGATGTGAACTCCGTGTATCAATACCTGATCGGCGGAGACGGAGGCACGATATGAACCTGTCGATGCGCCAGATCGGCGGCGTGCTTCGCCTCGAACTGAAGAAGACGTTTCTCTCCCGCCGCGGCTGGTGGGTCTACTTCCTCGCGCTCGGCCCCGTGCTCCTCACGCTGCTGCACTGGCTGCTCGAAATGGGCCGCCACTCCGGCCGCCACAGCATCGGCGAGGACAGCCTCGTCTTCGCCGGCCTGTTCCATTTCTACTACCTGCGCCTCGGCATCTTCTTCGGCTGCGTCGGCATCTTCTCCAACCTCTTCCGCGGCGAAATGCTCGAGAAGACGCTGCACTACTACTACCTCACGCCGCTCCGCCGCGAACTCCTCGTCGCCGGCAAGTATCTCGCCGGACTCGCCACCGCGCTCTTCCTCTTCGTCGGCAGTACCGCGATTTCGTTCCTGCTGATCGGACGCCACTTCGGCGCGGCCTACACCGACTACATTCTGCACGGTCCCGGACTCAGCCAGCTCGGCTCCTACATGCTGGTCGCCGCCCTCGCCTGCGTCGGCTACGGCGCCGTCTTCCTGATGAGCGGCCTCTTCTTCCGCAATCCCATGATCCCCGCCGCCGTCGTCATGGTCTGGGAGAACCTCAATCCCTTCCTCCCCGCCGTGCTCAAGAAAATCAGTGTGATCTTCTACCTGAAGAATCTCTGCCCCGTCGAAATCCCCATCCCGCCGCCCTTCAACGTGATGGTCATCGACGCCGACCCAACGCCCTTCTGGATCGCCGTCCCCGGCCTGCTCGCCCTGTCCGTAATCCTGTTGATCTACTCCGGCCTCTCCGCCCGCCACACCGAAATCAGCTACGGCGAGTAAAGAACTGAGACAATAATAAGGCGAGGCACGGGATGACGGTTCAGTTGAAGCCGGAGCAGGAGCAAATCATCGGGCAGGCGATCCAGGCGGGTCTGATCGCGAACGCGAACGACGTTGTCGACGCAGGCATCGATGCCATACGCCGGCGTCTTCAGTTGCGCGAAAGCGAAACCGTCCATCCAGTGCTGTCGGCTGAGCAGTGGGAGCACGAATTCGACAGCTGGATTAAGGAATTCCCAAACACCGCGCCCCTTCCGGACGAAGCACTAAGTCGCGAGAACCTATATCCGGATCGCGCATAGATGCGCATCCTGATGGACACGAATGTCCTGGTTCGGGCGGTCCAACGCGATCATCCGGCGTCTCGGATGGCGTCCCATTCCGTGAAGACACTGCACGGGAACAGCATCTCCTCTGCCTCGCACCTCAGAATCTCGCGGAGTTCTGGAATGTGTGTACGAGACCGGCTGCGGTGAATGGTCTCGGGTTAAGCATAGCCTCGACGGACCGATACGTCGCCTGGCTCGAACGAATGTTCCTGGTCGTACCCGATTCGATGGAAACCTTCCGCGAGTGGCGGAGTCTCATCGTTCAGCACAACGTGATTGGTGCGAAGGTGCATGATGCCCGCCTGGTAGCCACCATGAAAGTGCATCGCATCGAGCAGATTCTCACGTTCAACATGCAGGACTTCTCTCGCTACCAGGGTGTAGTGTCCGTTCATCCCGACACTGTCCGCTGAAGCCCGCGCCCGCCGCTTCCCAGTTAACCTATCATTCGATATCGCCCGTCTACCACCCATTTCCAACCTTGTCTGGTGCCCTTCCGCAGCGTAAAGTCACGCATTAGCCATGCGAGCTCTTCTTATCTCGGTATGCGCGGTAGGGCTAGGTGTGTCCATCGCCGGTGCGCAGCAACTCACGCGCAAAGAACCCGCCCGCTTCACCGGAACAGATCGTGTCTCTCCTGCTGAGGCACGCCCGCCGGGCATGCGGC
>JAOAPT010000305.1 GCA_025463045.1 Candidatus Solibacter sp. | reverse complement strand
GATGGCGGGGAATCCGCGCGCGACGCAAAAGCTCACGATCGGACCGTGGGCGCATGTCGACACCGCGATGCGCTCTTCGAACGGGAGTGACTTCGGAGCGGCGGCGGTCATAGACCTGCAGCGTGAGTATCTCCGCTGGTTCGACTACTGGCTGAAGGGTATCGAGAACGGCATCCTGCGCGAGCCGCCGGTGAATCTCTACGTGATGGGGTCCAACCGGTGGCTGCAGGGCTCGCGGTACCCGCTTCCAGAGACGCGCTTCGAGAAGTTGTATCTCACGGGTGGCGGCGGCTTGAGTTTCACTGCGCCTTCGCGGGAGCAGCCGCCCGATCGCTACGTCTACGATCCGGGCGATCCGACGCCGTCGACGCGGAATCTGCGGACCACCGCGCGGCGCGACATCGTGGTCTACACCACGCCGCCGTTCGAGAAGCCCTATACGATCGCCGGACCGATCAGCGCCGTCCTGTACGCGGCAACATCGGCGCGCGACACGGATTGGGTCCTTCACCTGGTGGACGTCGACGCCGAGGGTCAATGCGCGGACCTGTGGTCCACCAGCGCGGGCGTGGTACGCGCGCGCTATCGCAGTTCGGTCGCGAAGCCCGATCTGGTGCAACCGGGGAAGGTCTACCGGTACGATCTGGATCTCTGGCACACCGCGATCACGATCGCGCCCGGACACCGCCTCCGGGTGGAAGTCGCGTCGGCGGCGTTCCCGCTGTTCTCTCGAAACCTCAACACCGGGGGGAATAACGAGACGGAATCGCGGTTCGTGACGGCCAGCCAGACGATCTATCATGACGCGAAGCGTCCATCGCATATCCTGCTGCCGGCAATTCCGGAAAAATAGCAGGAAATAAATGGCCCGAGCTCGGGGCCTGCGGACCACGAAAAGTCCTAGTCAGTACTGGTTAGCATTAACCCGAGGTAATTCCCTAAACGTCATAATTTTCAATAGTCTGCGATGTACCTCACGGTCTAGCAGCAGGCCCTGATAGCGGCCTTCAAATAACTAAAGACAGCTTGAGCAATCCTGGGCCCGCTGCAATCCTGTCATTGGGAAGGTGGTGCATCCGAATGCTCGATAGCCACGAAGACAGAAACCTCAACAGTCGAAATGAACGTGAACGCCGCACCAAACGCCGATTCACGATCGATCAGGAGGTCAAATATAAGATGCTCTATGGTCAGCGGATCGCCGAGACGGGAGCCGGCCGCACCATGAACATCTCCAGCGGCGGCGTCTGGTTCACGACGGAAAACATGCTCACCAGCGGTATGCCGGTCGAGCTCTCGATGAACTGGCCGGTGCTGCTGAACGACTCCTGCCCGATGAAGCTGATGATTTACGGCTGCGTCGTCCGCAGCAACGAAAAGGGCGCGGCCGTGGCCATCGAACGCTACGAATTCCGCACCCAGGGTTCCCGCTCCTTCCAGCAGAATGGCGTCCCCGCCCCGGTCGAAGTGCGGCTCACGAATTAGACCTTCCCGACATCCATCTCTCCACGGCCGCGTCCGGCTTCCTCTGCCTGGGCGCGGCCTTTTTTTGTTGCCTCAGAGTGGAATCCAAACCAGGCGTCCGATCCACTCCTCTGCGTCACTGGCACTCCAGATCAGGACAAGTTGCTCGATCGCGGTGGCGATTGGGATCGCTTCGCGCAGCACGATCACTCCTGGGCTGAGTGAGGAAGTTTTGTGGCTGGCGAAATGCCCTGCCATTGTGCGCCGGTCCTGGCTGACTAGAATCCGGCCGGCCGCGGCGGCTACTCGCAGGACCTCTGGATCCGTCAGCCCCGCCAGTCCGGCATCGATCGCGGTTCGAATGTCGACCTCCGGCGCAACACGCCGCGGTCCGCTGATGATTCGACCGTCGAGATCGGCGTCAGCCTGAAATCTGACTTTCATTCCGCGAACGCTGCAGTTTGGCTATCAAATCCGCATTGGTCAGCCGCGATCGGGCGTGCTGCTCTTCGGCCGATCGCTGCGCCCCGGCCAGGTACGCGTCGACCTCATCTTGATTGCCTAAGTAGAAGGCGAGCGCTCCATGCACCTGCTCGAGAGTCAGCGCAGGGTAGCTTTCGACCATGCTCTCGACCGACATCCCTTCCCGGAAAAGGTAGACGATGGAATCCAGGGAGATGCGCGTATCTCCAATACGATAAGTGCCCTCAACCTGTTTCACGTACGTCTTCTGCATGACGATACCTCAACAACTCCATGCTCCCACGGGCAAAGTGACGAGCACAATCCCGTAGATTAGATAGCCCGGATCACACGGGCCGGCAGCGTCACGATCGCCCAGACCAGGCCGAGCGCGCCTTCCACCGCGATTCCCACCATCCGGAATGGCAAGAGCAGCAGCCACACCAGCGGATATAGGACCAGCGCCAACAGCGCCAGCGGCCAGCAGAAAAACAGCAGGATGCACCACAACAGGAATTTCACCGTCTCGGCCTCCTTCCATCAATACGCACAAACGCAGGGAAATGTTCGAGTCTGGTACCATTAAAATCTTACCCTGATGCTGCGATTCGAGACGGCCGGAGAGTCCCACGGCGAATGCCTGGTGGCCACCCTGAACGGACTTCCCGCCGGAATACCTATCACTTTAGAAGCCGTTAACCGCGAGCTCTGGCGCCGCCAGCAGGGCTATGGCCGCGGTGGGCGCATGAAGATCGAAACCGACCGCGCGGAGATCGTCGCCGGGGTGCGCCACTCGCACACCATCGGTGCGCCCGTGGCTATCATCATCCGCAATAAGGACTGGCAGAACTGGACCGAAGTCCTTCCGGTCGAAGACATTGCGGGCGGGGACGAAAAGCGCAAGCCCGTCACCCGCCCGCGTCCCGGACACGCCGACCTGGCGGGCGCCATCAAGTACAACTTCTACGACGCGCGCTACATTCTGGAGCGCGCGAGCGCCCGCGAAACCACCGCCCGCGTCGCCGTCGGTGCGATCGCCAAAGCCCTGCTCGGCGAGTTTGGAATCCGCGTCCTCAGTCACGTGATCGCGTGCGGACCGGTGCGCCTCGAACGTCCCGCGGCGTGGGAGGAGCTCGTCGCCCTCAGCGAACGCAACGAGGTCCTGCTCGGCTGCGTCGATTCCGCCGTCGAAGCGCGCATGAAGGAAGTCGTCGACGAAGCCTACCGCACCGGCGATACGGTCGGCGGCGTTTTCGAGGTGGTCGCGCACGGCGTTCCGATCGGGCTCGGCTCGCACGTCACGTGGGATTCGCGACTCGATGGCCGCATCGCTCAGGCCATCGTCAGCATGCAGGCGGTCAAGGGCGTGGAAGTCGGCTTCGCGGCCGAGGGCGCGGCCAGTTTCGGCTCGAAGGTGCAGGACACGATTCACTACGACCGCGAACAGCATCACTTCACGCGCGGCGCCAATCGCGCAGGCGGACTTGAAGGCGGCATGACGAACGGCGAGGACATCCTGGTTCGCGGCATGCTCAAGCCCATCTCTACCCTGCGCCGTCCGCTGGAATCGGTCGACCTGCTCACGCGCGAGCCCTCGCCCGCCGCTTACGAGCGCTCCGACGTCTGCGTCGTGCCGGCCGCCGGTGTGATCGGCGAGGCGATGGTGGCGATCGTGCTCGCGCAGGCATTTCTCGAAAAGTTCGGCGGCGATTCCATGACTGAAACGCGCCGCAATTTCAATGGATACCTCGAACAGGTGAAAAATTACTAGCGCTATGGTTTATCCGATTGTGAAGTTTGGCGACCCCGTGCTCGAACGCGAGGCCGAGACCGTGACCGAGTTCGACACCCCGGAACTGCACAAGTTCCTCGAGGACATGTTCGAATCGATGTACGCCGCCAAGGGCGTGGGCCTTGCGGCGCCGCAGATCGGCGTCTCGCGGAAGATCGCCGTCATCGATGTCTCTAACGGCGAGAATCCCGAGGACAAACTCGTCCTCATCAATCCCAAGATCCTCAAGATCGATGGCAAGCAGGAGGGCGAGGAAGGCTGCCTCAGCATCCCCGGCTTCCGCGAACAGGTGCGACGCGCGCGCTCCGTCACCGTCCGCGCGCAGAACGCCAAGGGCGAGGAGTACGAAAAAAAGGGCGAAGACCTGCTCGCCCGCGCCTTCCTACACGAGACGGACCACCTCTACGGCCGCCTCTACATCACCCACATCAGCGCCCTCAAACGCGACCTGATGAAGCGCAAGATCAAGAAGCTGCAGCGCGCCGGGGACTGGAGGTAGGCGCCGATGCGGCTGGTCTTCCTCGGCACACCCGCGTTCGCCGTGCCGACGCTCGAAGCGATCGTCCGCGCCGGGCATGACGTGGCCGCCGTCCTGACCCAGCCCGACCGTCCGCGCGGACGCGGACAGATTGCCGCGCCCTCGCCCGTCAAACAAGCCGCGCTCGCGCTCGAAATCGAGGTCTACCAGCCGGAGCGCGTTCGCCGTCCGGAGGCGGTCGATTATCTGCGCGCGATGGACGCGAAGTGCATGGTGGTTGTCGGCTACGGCCAGATCATTCCGCAATCCGTAATCGATTTGCCCGAATTCGGCATTGTGAATGTACATGCTTCGCTGCTGCCGAAATATCGCGGCGCGGGGCCGATCCAGTGGGCGATCGTCAATGGCGAAACGCGCACCGGCGTCACTACGATGCAGATCGATGCGGGGCTGGATACCGGCGCGATGCTGCTCAAGGCGGAGACCGACATCGCGCCCGAGGAAAACGCGATCGAGCTCGGCCGCCGGCTCGCCGTGCTCGGCGCCGACCTGCTGGTGGAAACGCTCGCCGGTCTTCAGGCAGGCACTATCGTTGCCGAAAAGCAGGAAAGCGCGCAGGCCACACTGGCGCCCTTGCTGAAGAAGGAAGACGGGCTGATCGACTGGCGACAGCCCGCACTTGCCATCCACAACCGCGTGCGCGGCTTGCTGCCCTGGCCCGGCGCGCAGACCACCTTCCGCGAGCAGGCGCTACACATCTGGAAATCGCGCGTCGCCGAGGCCGCGGTGGTCGCCGCGCCCGGTACCGTACTGCGCGCGCGCCCGCTTCTGATTGCCACAGGCGATGGCGCACTCGAGTTGCTCGAAGTACAGCTCGAAGGGCGCAAGCGTATTGCGGCCGCCGATTTCGCCAACGGACAACGCATCATTGAGAATGAAGTACTAGG
>JAOAPT010000293.1 GCA_025463045.1 Candidatus Solibacter sp. | reverse complement strand
GATCGCGCCGGGGTAGGGCGATAAAAACAGATTGAGCCGCGGGGGTTATGGTTGGTGGCGCCGGGGGGGACCACGGCTCAGTAAACGTCGCGGCTTTGTTTGGGCGCGGCTGGGATTCGGCGAGCGGCGGCTATAAATACGGATTGGGCCGCGAGGGTTGTGGTTGGTGTCCCCGGGGGACCACCGCTCCGTAACCGTCGCGGCTCTGTTTGGGCGCGGCTGGGATTCCGCGAGCGGCTGGGATTCGGCGCGCGGCTGGGATTCGGCGAGCGGCTTTGATTCGGCGTAACGCTAACGCTTCGCGACTTGTTGGGGGGCGGTGGCGTAGCTTAGGGCCATGGACGACCAGGCCGTGGCGGCCGAGGAGATCCACTGATCGGGGCCGTACGGGAAGACGGTGTCGAAGTACGGTTGGAACTTCGCCACGCGGCTCTTCACCAGCCAGGAACCGTCGGACTGCTGGGTCTGCAGGAGATACTGCACACCGCGGCGGTAGGCGGAATCGTTGGCCGGCACGCCGACTTCATGCAGCACGTAGAGCACTTGGCCCGTGGCGTAGGCGTCGGTCGGCAGGTCGGCGGTCTGGGCCCAGCCGCCATCCTCACGCTGTTGGCGGAGCAGGCGCTGGAGGCCCGGTTCCCAGGCGCTGCGTTTGGCGTTGGCCCATTTCAGACCGAGGAGTTGCATGTCGAGATCCTCAGTGGTCTTGGGCGGAGCGGCGGCGAGCCATGCGGCGGCGCGGGCGATCCGCTTTTCGAACTCGGCTTTGCGGCCGGGCGCGCCATAGAGTTGCAGGACGCGGATGCCCATGGCGGTGCGCGAGAAATCACCATCGGCCATGGGAGGCCGGGCGACGAAACCGACGTGCCAGTTGCCGGCGGTGCGCTGTTGGGCGGCGAGGTTGTGGACCATCGCATCGGTGGTCTCGCCGGGCAGGACACGTTCGCTGGCGAGTTGGAGACCGGCGTAGAGCAGGATGTCGACAACGGGCGGATCGCCGCGCTGCATCAGTGGCTGGGCGAAGCCGGCCCATGCGAGCTGGGCGCCCTTCAATTCGGCGCCGCGTGCCTCTTCGTTCACGGCGATGTGCTTGGCCGAAGCGGCGGTCACCGCCATCGAGGTGAGGTTGGCGGAGTGGCACGATCCGCAGCCGCCTTCCTTGAAGAAGCTGCCGCTGGCGCGCTGCAGCAACTCGACGGAGCGGGCGGCGGCGGGCTTGGGATCGAGCTTGCCGAGGATGGCAGTCGGGATGATGACGCGGGAAGGCTCGACGCGCTGGTGCGGCAGACCGAGTTCGCGCAGGATGGCAGGCGCGTTGAACTTCTTCGCCCAATCGAACGCGGTCTGGCCTTCGCGGTCTTTCTTGTTCACGTCGGCGCCGCGCTCGATGAGCAGGCGGACGGTGCGCGGGTCGGCGTGGTCGGTCGCGATGGCGAGCATCAGGGGCGTCATGCGGCGCACGTCCTCGGCATCGACTTTGGCGCCGGCATCGAGTAATGCCTTCATGAGATCCGCTCCGCCGGTGGGGGCTCCGACCATGAGCGCGGTCAGGTTCCCGATCGCGAGGGGGCCGTTCTTCGCGGTGTCGATTTTTTCCGCCGACACGACGTTCACGTCGGCGTGCCGGGCGACGAGGAGTTCGACGGCCTTCAGGTTGCCGTTGGCGGCCGCATGCATCAGCGGAGTGAACCCGACGGGGTCCTTCGCATTAACGGCGGCGCCCTTTTCGAGCAATAGTCGAATGCTCGCCATGTCATTGGCAGCGGCGGCGGCGACCAGGGCCTGGTCTTCGAGTTTCGCGCCGCGGTCCAGCAGGAGTTTCACGGTGGCGGAGGAGCCGTCGTTGGCGGCAGCGAGGCACAGCGGAGTGCGGCCCATCTTGGAGCGCGCGTTCACATTGGCGCCGGCGCCCACCAGAATCCTGACTTTCTCCGGTTCGCCGATCGCCCACATCAAGGGCGTGGCGCCGAAATCGTTGGCGGCATCGATTTCGGCGCCGGCGGCGACCAGGAGGCGCATCGCTTCCGCGCTGCCATTGGCGGCCGCCTGGTGCAGCGGCGTGGTACCGTGCTTGTCCTTTTGTTTCACACCGGCGGTTTTGATCAACCCTTGCAGCATACCCAGATCATTTCGCCGGATGCAGTCATAGTACTGGTCCGAAGGCTCCGGCGTATTCCCGAATGCGGAAACCCCGACCGATATCAGTCCCACCAGCAGCGCGAACGCCGCGAGGCGCAGCTCATTTCTCATTGTTTCGTCCTCTGTTGCAATACGCGCGGACGGAGGAGAAAACGGCTCAAAGTGGGGGTACGAACTGAGTGATAATGTGGGGTAAGGTTTTTATGGCATCCGGATCCGCCCCTGACGTTACCCAACTACTGGTCAACTGGAGTCAAGGCGATGAGGCCGCGCTGGAGCAGCTCATGCCGCTGGTTTATGGCGAGCTGCGGCGCCTGGCTTCGGCGTATCTGCGGCGAGAGCGTTCGAACCACACCCTACAGAGCACGGCGCTGGTCCACGAAGCGTTCATGCGGCTGGTGCACCAGCAGGATGTGCAGTGGAAAAACCGGGCGCACTTCTATGCGATCGCGGCGCAGATGATCCGGCGCATTCTGGTCGATTATGCACGTTCGCAGCATGCGGAAAAGCGCGGCTCGGGCGCGATCAAGCTGGCGCTGGATGAGGCGATGGCGGTGCCGCAGACCGGGCCGGACGTGGATCTGCTGGGGCTGAACGACGCGCTCGACCGGCTCTCGGAGTTGGACGAACGCCAGGGGCGGATTGTGGAACTTCGCTTCTTTGCAGGGCTTTCGATCGAGGAGACGGCCGAGGTGATGCACCTTTCCCCGGCGAGCATCAAGCGCGAATGGCAGACGGCCAGGGCCTGGCTTTTCCGCGAGATGACGCGGACCGTTTCGTATGACGCGTGAAGAGTGGCAGCGCGTAAAAGAGATTCTGCACACGGCACTCGACGTACCAACCGCGGAGCGGGCGAGTTATTTGGACGGCGCGTGCAACGGCGACGCCAGGCTGCGTAGTGAAGTGGAATCGCTGCTGGCTTCGCACGAGGAAGCGGGGACCTTCATCGAGGAGCCGGTAGCGGCCGCGCCCAAGCTGACGCCACCGTTGGACAACCTGGGAATCGGCTCGGATCTGGGGCCGTACCGGATCGTACAGCTGATCGCCGAGGGCGGGATGGGCGCGGTCTACCAGGCGGTGCGGGTCGACGATCTGTATCGGAAAGTGGTGGCGGTCAAGGTGATCCGCCGCGGCGTATTCGGCGACTTCGCGCTGCGGCGCTTCGATATCGAACGCCAAATTCTGGCGCACCTGGATCATCCGAATATCGCCAAGCTGCTGGACGGCGGCACGACGCCGGACGGGCGGCCGTACTTCGTGATGGACTTTATCGCGGGCACTCCGATCGACGAATACTGCGACGCGCACAAGCTGCCGGTTCGCGAACGGCTGGACTTTTTCCTGACGGTCTGCTCCGCGGTGCACTACGCGCACCAGAACCTGGTGATCCACCGCGACCTGAAGCCGCAGAACATTTTGGTGACGGAGGAGGGTGCGGTCAAGCTGCTGGATTTCGGGATCGCCAAGCTGCTGGACCCGGACGCGCTCGGCGACGAAACGAAGGTGCCGACGCTGACCACCGTGCAGGCGATGACGCCGGAGTACGCGAGCCCGGAGCAGTTGCACGGAGTGAAGGTGACCACGGCGAGCGACGTGTACTCGCTCGGCGTGCTGCTCTATCGCTTGCTGACGGGGCACCGTCCGTACGCGACAGAATCGCGATCGATCGAGGAACTGTGGGAGCACATTCGCAATCGGCCGCCGCGGCGTCCGAGCACGGTGGTGCATTCGACAGACAGCGGGGTAACGCCGGAACTGGTGTGTTCGGCGCGCAACACGAAGCCGGAGAAACTGGAGCGGCAGCTCGCGGGCGACATCGATAACATCCTGATGATGGCGCTGCGCAAGGAGCCGGAGCGGCGCTACGGCAGCGTGGAGCAGTTCGCGAACGACCTGCGGCGCCATCTGCAGGGACATCCGGTGGCGGCGCGGCCGGATACGATCCGGTACCGCACCGGCAAGTTCATCAAGCGGCATCGCACGGGCGTGGTTTCGGCGGTGCTGATCCTGATTACTTTGATCGCGGGGATCGTGACGACGTCGTGGCAGTGGCACGTGGCGAGTCGCGAGCGGCTGCGGGCAGAGCAGCGATTCCAGGATGTACGGGGGTTGGCGAATTCGGTGCTCTTCGAACTGCATGACGCGATCGTGCCGCTGCCCGGATCGACGCACGCGCGCGAGTTACTGATCAAGCGGGCGCAGCAATATCTGGACAGCCTGGCGTCGGAATCGAGCAATGACGATTCGCTGCAGCACGAGCGCGCGATGGCGTACGAGCGGATCGGCGACGTGCTTGGGCTGCCGGTGCAGCCGAACCTGGGGCAGTCGGCCGAGGCGCTGTCGAGTTACCGGAAGGCGCTCGAGATCGAGGGGCGGCTGGCGGAACGCGATCCCGCAAACGGCGGATTGCAGCGCGACATGGCCAAGATCTACAACCGGATTTGCCGCGTGCAGCAGAACACCGGCGATTTCCGCAAATCGCTGGACTCGTGCCGCGAAGCGGGGCGGATCCAGGAGGAGCAACTGCGGCAGCGCCCGGACGACGTGGTGCTGCGCGGCGATCTGGCGGCGACATATCAGAACATGGCTGGCGCTTATTTTTCGTTGGGCGACTGGGAGCACACGGAGGAGCAGCGAAGGCGCGTGCTGCAGGAATTTCAGGAATTGCATCGTGAACAGCCGAACAACGACACGTTCCTCTACGGGCTGGCCAACGCGTATCACCGGATGGCGAACCTGCAGGAGCAGACGAAGCATTTCGCGGAGGCGAAGGCAAACGTGCTGCAGGCGATCGAGTTGTTCAACCAGCTTTCGCAACACAATCCGAAGGATATTCTGAAGCGCGTGGACTGGACGTTTGCGCAGCAGCGGCTGGGCAGCATTCTGATTTCGCTGGGCGATCTGAAGGGCGCGCTGGCGGCGTTCGAGCAGGTGCTACCGATTCGCGAGCAGTTGCGCGCGGTGGATCCGAAGGATGCGCGCGCCATGATGAATCTGGCCAACAGCCACGCGTCGATCGGGTATGTGCTGCTCGAGATGGGGAACGCGCTGACGGCCCAGGGGCACTTCGAGCAGCAGCGCAAGTTGGACGAGGAACTGATCCGGCTCGACCCGATGGGGGTGACACATCAGTACAGCCTGTCGGAATCGTACGAGAATCTGGGGCGCGTGGCGCTGCGATTGGGGCAAAAGGAAAAGGGCCGCGCGTATCTGCACGAGGCCCTTAAGATTTATGACGAGCTAAGCGCACGCGGAGCGATTTCCGCCGAATACGCCAAGGTTCCGGCGCGAATTCAGAGTGAGTTGAAGTAAGCGGCCGAGCTTGGCGGCCATGTCGCATCCGGCATAATGCAGAGCATTTTTAGCCCATCGGCGCGGCGCGACACACGTCGGGAAGAGGCGAATCTTGACCGCCGCGACGGTGAGCTAAAAATGCTCTGCATTATGTGAAGTGGTCAGTAAGGTGGAGTTGAGCGCGGGAAGCCCCGCCAGTTGGACCTCCAGCGGGGCACAGCTCCACATTTAAGTCATAGCATCGGGAAGTCGCCATCCGGCGACGAATTCTATTTTCCGAGGTACCGATGCCACATTCCCTCCTTCCGAAAGCCCATGCCAAAACGCTGGCGCTTCCTTTGCTTGGCTCTATCGTTGATGGTTTTGACGACTGGCTCGCTGTCAACGGGTATTCGGCCGAGTCACGGAGATATGCGATCCGCATGCTTCCGCACGTGGACAGCGATCTCCGGAAACGAAAGGTGCGCACCGTCTCCGAGTTGAATCACGCGACGCTTCATCTCAGTTGGCGGCGTCTGATCAAGCGCTTCCCGATGAATGCTGGAACGGTCCGCTCGCTGGAGCGCTACCTGACGGCCACCGGCAAGACCGCCGCCGATGTCAAGAAGACCGCGCCAACAAGCAAGGGCCACTACCGTCGATCGGCTATTTCATTGACGCCTACGAACTTTTCCGGGTTAATTCGTGACTGCCGCTGAGGGCTTTCTTCATCGTCCGATGACGGCTTCCCGGTGGCGCCAGCGGAAGCGGTCTTAAGCTCCGCCCAATTCGAAGATTAACTAAAGGCAGCGTCAATGCATCTCTAGGGCATCTTGTTATTCCCCATCACTTCAACGACGATTGGTGAGTTGCCCCCAATCACTTCAAACGTTGGGCACTGATTGCCCTAACATCAAAGGCTTGGTTTAGAGACCAGATATCCCTAATGACAAAAACGACCTTGACCGTATTGCTGATCGAAGATAGCCAGGAATATGCTGAGTTGGTCCGGCGATGGCTTTCGACGAAAGACAACATCGAGTTTGTGGTCCACTGGACCGATTCGTTGATGGCTGGTTTGCACCGTCTCACAAACGGCGATGTGGATGTGATTCTGCTCGATCTGGGGCTGCCGGACAGCCAAGGTTTTGGGACGTTCACGACTGCCACCACGCATGCATTGGGGATACCCATCGTCATCCTCAGTGGCGGCGATACCGAGTCTCTCGCCCTCCAAATGGTCCAGCAGGGCGCGCAGGACTACATCATCAAAGGCGGTTGTAACCGCGAGGTGCTGGTACGATCACTGCGGTTTGCCGTCAGCAGATCGAGCCAACTGACCTCCGTGGAAACCGTGCCGGATCAAGGAACGGTGATCGGCGTGATGGGGGCAAAAGGGGGAGTGGGAGCAACCACCCTCGCCTGCAACCTGGCAATCGAACTTCGTAGGCAGACCGATCAGCGCACTCTTCTGGCGGACCTGGACCTCAATGCCGGTCTGGTCAGTTTCCTGATGAACGCGGAGGCGGAACACACAATTCTCGACGCCGTCACTAACGCTCAATTCCTGGACCGTTCCTTTTGGGACAGGCAGGTGGCGCACGGTTTCGGTGGGGTGGACGTGGTGCGGTCGCCCAACCTCCTGGGGATCGAGGCCGAACAGATGCAAGGGATTCAGGATGTTCTCGCGATGATCCGGACGTTCTATCGCTGGACCGTTCTCGACCTTGGAAGGATGACCAGTCTCTCACTTAGCCTGTTGGAGAGGGTGAACCAACTATATCTCGTGACGACGTTCAGCGTTCCCGCACTTTACGAGGCAAAACGGACGATCGGCGCATTGATGAAGGCGGGGCTGGACACAGACCGGCTTCGGGTGGTTCTCAATCACGTGGGGGCGTCGCAGAATTTCTCTGGAGATGAACTCGGCCGGATTTTTGGCGTTCCTGTGTACGCCAACCTGCCGAGCGCCGCGCAGGAACTACACGATGCGTGTGCGCAGGAGGAATTGCTCGTGGGAAGTAGCGGTTATCGGGTGCAGATGGCTCGCCTCGCGCGGCGAGTCGCCGGCCTTTCGGAAGAACGGTCCGGCCCGGTTGCGCAGTTCCGCTCCTTCACCAGCAAGTTTCGCCGAAACACCAATGACACCGCAGTCGCAACACGCGACTAGCCTCGTCCCGGCTGTGTGGCGATTATTCCGAAGTGAGGGTGGCCCGACGCAGTACCGGATGCAGACGACGATCGGTCCACCAAGAAGAAATCCCAAAGCCCCGGTGGGTTTTGCAGCTCAACGGAGGTTTGTTCTATGTCTGCGCAATTCCACGATTCTGCCCTTTCCACGGGCGCTGTTTGCCCGGCGGATGTTGTAACCGAGGTCCGGCGCGAAGCCGCCCTGCTCAAGACGGGGGCGCTGCAAAACGCGATTCTTAACAGCGAAAACTTTTCAAGTATCGCGACCGACGAAAAGGGCGTGATCCAACTCTTCAACGTCGGTGCAGAGCGCATGCTAGGCTTCGCGGCTATCGAGGTGGTGGACAAGATCACCCCGGCCGATATTTCCGACCCGCAGGAAGTGATTGCACGTGCCAAAGCACTGAGTCTAGAACGGGGAACACCGATTACGCCGGGCTTCGAGGCGCTGGTTTTCAAGGCTTCACGGGGCATCGAGGACATCTACGAATTGACCTACATCCGCAAGGATGGTAGCCGTTTTCCGGCGGTTGTGTCGGTCACCGCACTACGCGACGCGCTAGGGGGAATCATCGGCTATCTGTTGATCGGCACCGACAATACCGCGCGCAAGCAGGCCGAAGAGGCGCTGCTCAAGGCTGGGGCGCTACAAAAGGCAATTTTTGACAGCGAGAACTTCTCGAGTATCGCCACCGACGAGAAGGGCGTCATTCAAGTGTTCAACGTCGGCGCCGAGCACATGTTGGGTTATAGCGCGATCGAGGTGGTGGACAAGATCACCCCCGCTGACATTTCCGACCCGCAGGAAGTAATCGCGCGGGCCAAAGAGTTGAGTGTGGAGTTGGCAACCGCAATTTCGCCGGGCTTCGAGGCACTGGTGTTCAAAGCCTCACGCGGGATCGAGGACATCTACGAATTAACCTACATCCGCAGGGATGGCAGTCGCCTTCCGGCGGTGGTGTCCGTGACAGCGTTGCGCGACGGCCAGGGCGGGATCATCGGTTACCTTCTGATCGGCACCGACAATACGGCACGCAAACAGGCGGACGCCGAACAAAAGCAACTCGATCAACGCTTGCGCAACCAACAGTTCTACACCCGCTCACTGATCGAATCCAACATCGACGCGTTGATTGCCACCGATCCAGCAGGAATCATCACCGACGTCAACAAACAGATGGAGGCACTGACCGGCTGCACGCGGGACGAACTGATCGGCGCACCGTTCAAGGACTACTTTACCGATCCTGAGCGAGCCGAAGCGGGCATCAAGCAGGTACTGAAGGGCAGCAAGGTCACCGATTACGAGTTGACCGCTCGTGCACGGGATGGCAAGGAAACGGTGGTGTCTTACAACGCGACCACTTTCCACGACAGGGACCGCAAGCTGCAGGGCGTCTTTGCCGCGGCGCGCGACGTCACCGAACGGAAACGCTTCGAGCGCACACTGCAGGAGAATAACATCGAACTGGAGAGAGCCAAAGCGGCGGCTGAAAAAGCCAATCTCGCGAAATCCGACTTCCTGTCGAGCATGAGCCACGAGATTCGCACTCCGATGAACGCGATTTTGGGCATGGCCGACATGCTCTGGGAATCACCGCTAAACGCGGAGCAGATGCACTACGTGGAAGTGTTCCGTCGCGCGGGTGCCAATCTGCTCGTACTCATCAATGACATACTTGATTTGTCGAAGATCGAGGCGGGCCACCTCGATCTGGAGAACGTAGAGTTTGATCTGGAAGAAGTTGTGAATCAGGCGATAGAGTTGACCGCGGTGAAGGCCCGTGTCAAAGGCATCCTGCTGGTGTCCCGTCTGGTTCCCGGACTCTCCACTGCTCTGGCAGGAGATTCGACGAGGCTGAGACAGGTACTGATCAACCTGCTCGGGAACGCGGTCAAGTTCACTGAAGCGGGCGAGGTAGCGTTGGCGGTCCAGAGCCGCGAATCCGGAAAGTTCAGTGAGATCGAATTTACCGTCTCCGATACAGGGGTCGGGATCCCGGATGAGAAGTTGGGAACGATCTTCGACGATTTCACGCAGGCCGATGCGTCCATCACACGCAAGTACGGTGGCACGGGCCTTGGGCTCGGAATCAGCCGGCGAATCGTCGAAGCCATGGGAGGGCACCTCACGGCTACCAGTTCCGTAGGCAAGGGGAGTACATTCACCTTTACCGCCCGATTTGGCTCAGCACTGGAGATCACCCGTAAGGTTCACCTGGCACTTGGGGATCTTCACGGCAAGCGGGTTCTGCTTATCGATTGCAACGCAACCAGCTCCCTCATTTTGCGGGAGACGCTCCATGCCTGGGGGTTGGAAAGCGATGCCTTCCAATTGCCAAGCGAGGCACTTGCCAGCCTTTCCGCTGCGGTGGCCGGCCGACGCCCGTATTCACTGGTAGTCCTTAATAGCTGCATGCCCGGAATGGACGGTTTCGAGACTGCAGTTGAAATCAGGAAGATTGCTGGACGGCTGCCGATTGTGATGCTGGCGACCGACGCCAAACCAGGGGACACAGCCCGGGTGATGAAAGCAGGGTTGTCTGGCTATGCCGTAAAACCGATTGCACGCGCCGAGCTACTTCGCCTGATCTGCGACGCGATGGAAAGGCGAGAGTCCCAGGACGTGCAGCCGGTTCTAAACCCCGCAGCCCACGAAAAGGAACCAGCCCAGTCCGCCAGGATTCTGGTTGTGGAGGATTCGCCGGACAACCGGCTGCTGGTGCACGTATATTTGAAGACCGGCCCATACCAACTAACTTTTGAACAGGATGGGATGGCTGCGGTTGACCGGTTTACCACCTCGGATTTCGACTTGATCCTGATGGACGTCCAGATGCCCGTGATGGACGGTTTAGCGGCGACTCGCGCCATACGGGGCATCGAGCAACAGCGAGGCAGCGATTCGATCCCCATCATTGCGCTGACGGCAAACGCCAGCGCACAAGACGTCGAAAGAAGCGCGCAAGCCGGCTGCAGTGCTCATTTGTCCAAGCCGATCTCGAAGCTAGCTCTGCTCACCGCCATCGAGAAACACAGGCGGCGACTGCCACCGGCGGAGGTCGCGGAGTCCGAGCCAATCGATATTGTGATCCCCCGTGGCCTCGAGGATATCGTCCCCGGCTACCTAACGAGGCGCCGGGAGGAGGCCGCCGAAATGATCGAGATCCTTGCCGTTTCAGACTTCGGGCGTCTGACGGTACTTTGCCACAACCTGAAAGGAACCGGCGGAGGTTATGGATTTCCAGAGCTCAGCCGCCTTGGGATTGCGATGGAAAAGGCCTCGAAAATGGCGGACTCCAGGACGTTACGCGCACAGATGACTGAACTTGGCGATTATTTGGAACGGGTACACCTGGTGCGCAATTTCTAAGCGCTGCATCTGACGGCTCAAATTGGTTTCACCGATCTTCGAACGTAGTTCAAGAGGGAGTTGCCGCGACATGACAGAGTACGCCAAATGGACGCAGCTACGATGCGTACCGGTTCCCGCTCGGAACGATGCGGGGCCGATGAGCGAGACATCAGCACTCACGCCGACGATCCTCATCGTGGATGATGATGCTGAGATGCGCCTGTTTCTCCGTACACTGCTCATCAACGGCGGCCACCGGGTCCTTGACGCGTCCAACGGAAGAGATGCGCTGATGTTGTGCCGCGCGGCGCATCCCGAACTTGTCATGACGGATGTGAAGATGCCAGGAATGGATGGCTACGAACTGGTACGCCAATTACGCAACGAGAGGGCTATCGCCAGCACACGCATCATCTTTGTCACGGGCACCTTGAAAGCGAAGGGGAAACAACCGCTGGCGACAAAGTGCGGCGTCCGGCAGGTATTACACAAGCCCTGCACACCGGCTGGAGTGCTGAAAGCCGTGAACGCGGCTCTGTCGGCACCGGCGCCGGCAACCCGATTCAAGACCGGTTTTGATCGACACCACGCGAGTGCTCCAGGCAAAAACGAACTGGGGACCGCCAATTCCCGGTTCGAGGCGTCTGGGACGGGATACCTAGAAATGTTTGAAAGCCACCCCGAGCCTATGTGTGTGCTGGACGCCGATTCCCTGGCGTTCCTGGGGGTGAACGACGCGGCGGTGCGGTTCTACGGGTACCGCCGCGAAGAATTCCTGGCGCAGCCGAGTTTCGAGATCCTTCCCACGGAACAGATCGCGGCGGCGATCGGCGTGTTTCGGGAATCGGGAGGCGGAGCAGGGACTGCACCAAGCGTTGGCATGCTCTATCGTCAAGGTGGGAACTCGATTGAAGTAGAATTGACGGCGCACGAGGTACGTTTCCAAGGACGGCCCGCCTATTCCGTGGTGGTGCGCGATGTCACGGAGCGTAACCGTAAGGAGCGGGAGTTCGACAAATCCGAGGAGCAACTCCGACTGCTCGCAGGCCGGTTACAGAAGGTTCGCGAGGAGGAACGGGCGTTTCTCGCGCGCGAACTGCACGATGATTTAGGTCAATCCATGACGGCTATCAAGATGGATTTGTGGTGGCTGGCCGCGCATCGGAGTGCCACGACCGAAGAAATCTCGGCGCGGATCGTATCCTCGCTGGACCTGGCGGATCGGACCATCGCCGCGGCACGACGCTTGGCCAGCGGGTTGAGACCGGCGATTCTCGATCTGGGCCTTCAGGCGGCAATCGAATGGCAAGTCCAGGAATTCCGGCAGCGCGCCAATATCCGCTGTAAGCTGGAATTTGCGCTCACTGAAATCCCCTTCAACTCTGAGCAAAGTGTCGCTCTCTTTCGAATCTTCCAGGAAGCCTTGACCAACGTGGCCCGGCATTCCGGGGCCGGCTTGGTGACAATCAGGCTTACCGTGGAGCGCGGCCAGGTAATATTGGCGATTCAAGACAATGGACGCGGCATCACTCCCGATGATTTAGCGAAACCGACTTCGTTAGGGCTGCTAGGTCTGCGAGAGCGGGGCCTAGCGCTCGGCGGTTCGGTAACTATCGAAGGGAAAGTGGGAGTGGGAACACTGGTTCGTGTGAGTGCGCCGGTCGTACTGGTCCCCGTGCTTGGGACAAGCCAGAGTATTGGTGCACCTGAAGACTCGCACGAGTCTGTGAGCCCAGAGCCTGACGTGCCTGGAAAACGTCAGGTTTTCAGTTTTCCCAACAGCTTGACTGTGAGCTCCCCATATCCGATCTCATGAGTTCTTTCTTGAGGATCTTTGGCGTATGATTCTGGCGGCGTGGGCGTTGAGCTGGCGACGGTTCGCCTTGCAGCATTTCGCGGATTTCCTATAACCGCCTATCGTTCGGGCAGCAAATTGCTCAATCCTGCGGGAGACCAAATCGATCGTCGGCATTCGACCGCGCCCAGCCAGGAGCGGCGCCGCTCAAGAATTGACGGGAAAAGGTAAGAGAAAAGATCGCCAAATAACCGACGGCACGAGAAATAGACCGTACCGGCCGGAAGTCACGGAGGCACGGATTGTCTCGAACCATACTGCCATCGAGGGACACTTCGATTTTCTGATCGACTACCCGGCCGATAACGCCGGAACTGATCACGATGTGCTCCCTCTTGACGCAATCCAAAACCAGATCTGGCTAAAGCTGGAAACACAGTTAGGGTCCGTCGAGGTGTTGGTAATTGACCACACCGAGAAGCCGCTGCATTACTCCACCCTACTAAGGTCGTAGTGTTTGGGCGTCCGTAATGCTGCTCTCCACTGGAATAGCAACTGAGTCTTCGAAAGACCATAGACACAGTTGGTTTGAAGAAATGAGCTTCATTCGATCCTTTGCCACATACGTGAGCTCGATGGATGCTCGAATCGAAATTCCGCCAACAGGCACGATTCGCCGGGCGGCCATCGCTCTCCGGCCAGATGTATGCGTTATAGTCTGGCGTTCGACATTGTGCCTCGGGCCGTAGTTTGGCCCGGCGGCTGGACAGGGCGGGAGGGGCTGTCCTACTGGCGGCGGGCGGCCATTATCTTCTGCGCTTCGGCGTGCATGGTTTCCGCCTTCGGCAGTTCACCGACAGCCTTCTGAACTTCCGGATCGTCCATGAACTGAGCGCGGTCGCTGGTCTTCTTGTCGAAGGCGCGAAGGTAGAATTCGTCGCGAATCTGTTCGGTGATCCACTTCTTATCGTGATTGAATTCGGCGTCTGTGAAGGGGATGTTCTTGGTGTGCAGGAAATCTTTGAAGCGCGCCATCAGATCGACGTCGGGAGCCCAGTTTGCGGGCAGAGTGGGCTTGGCCGGTCCGAAGTAGGTGTTGGCGAAGCGGTAGATGATCGACGAGTTGAAGACGCGGCGCTGGAACATGGTGGCCTTCTCCGGATCGTACTTTTCATCCGGAGTGATGCCGCCGCCGCCGTACATTTTGCGGCCGGTGTCGGTCGCCTTCACGTCGTTATCGTTCTGAATGGGCTTGCGCGCGTAGTAATAATCGAAGAACGAACCCTTTGAGTAATCACGCTGAATCAGGCGTCCGCTGGGCGTGTAGTAGTGGGCGATGGTGAGCAGCAAGGCGCCGTCAGACAGCGGGAATTGCGCTTGCACCAAGCCTTTGCCGAAGGTGGTCTCGCCCATGATGAGGGCGCGATCGTGATCCTGCAGGGCGCCTGAGACGATCTCCGAGGCGGAAGCGGAATTGCCGTTCACGAGGACGACGATGGGGTACTTCTGGGCGGCGGGGTTGGCCTTGTTGGCACGGAAGATCTGTTCCTTTTCTGCGCGTCCGCGATGCGAAACGACGACCTGGCCATCGCGCAGGAAGCGGCCGGCGAGGGAGACGGCTTCGGTGACGAGTCCGCCGCGATTCTCGCGGAGATCGAGGATCAGGCCCTTAACGTTCTGTTCGCCCAACTTCTGCATCGCGGCTTCGACATCGCGGGCGACATTCTGCGCCTCGAAGCTGGTGACTTTGAGGAATGCGATTCCGGGCTTCAGCCAAAAGGCGTCTACGAGGCTGGTTTCGATTTCGCCGCGGGTCACGGTCACGGTCACGGGTTCGGGGGCGCCTTCACGCGTCACGGTGACGCGCACCTGGCTGCCGCGCGCGCCGCGCAGCAAATCGGCAACGGCCGATGAATCCTTCTTGGTCACATCCTTGCCATCGACTGCGACGATGACATCGCCGCGGCGCAGATCGGCGCGCCACGCTGGGGATCCGGGGAAGGGTTCCATCGCGATCACCTTCGGACCATCCATCGAAATCAGCATGCCGATGCCGAAATACTGGGCGCGCTGCTTGCGCTGCATGTCGGTATATTCGGCGGGGTCGAGGAAGTTGGAGTGCGGATCGAGAGTGCGGAGCATGCCGGGGATCGCGCCCTGGTAAATTGCCTTCTCGGAAGAGATCTTGTCGGCGTAATTATCTTCGAGGATCGAGAAGACGTTGGCCAGCGCCTTGACGTTCTTATCGAGATCGTCCTGGGGTGTGGCCGCCCGCGCAAGAATCCCGGGGCCGTAAAGCGGCGCCAATACCGTGCAGGCGCCGACGATCAGGCCGACCTGTAAAGAAGTCCGAATTTTCATACAATTACCCCCGGGGCGGCGGAACGCGTTCCCTTGGCCTCTCTATCATACTCATTTCGAACAGGGCTTTCCAAGCCGCATATGTGGGGTGAGGCACCCGTCCGGTCTGACAATATAATAGACTCACCACCCGGGGGGAACGGTTGCAAATTTGTCACATTCGAGAGCGCGCGGAGTACTGCGATGAGTGAAAGCCCCATTCTGGAAATCCGTGGCCTCTCCTGTAGCTTGGGCGAACGAGTGGTTCTGCGCGAAATCAGTCTGGACGCCGCTCCCGGGGAGACAATCGTCCTGCTGGGGCGCAGCGGGTCGGGAAAGACGACGTTGCTGAAGACCGTCAACGGGTTAATCGCGCCGACGGCGGGCGAGATTCTGTTTGAGGGGCGCCCGGAGCGGGAATGGGATGCGATTCAGTTGCGCCGGCGGATGGGGTACGTAATCCAGGACGCCGGGTTATTCCCCCACTGGACGGTGGGTGCGAATGTGGGGCTAGTCCCGAGGTTGGAAGGCTGGGCGCCGGAACGGATCGCGGCACGCGTGGACGAATTGCTGGCTGCCGTCGGGCTACCGCCGGGCGAGTTCCGGGGGCGCTATCCGCGGGAGCTATCGGGGGGACAAAAACAGCGGGTGGGAATCGCGCGCGCGTTGGCGGCCGATCCGCCGCTGCTGCTGTTCGACGAACCGTTTGCGGCGCTCGACCCGATCACGCGACAGGAATTACAGCAGCTCTTTTTAGAACTGCGGCGCACAGTCGGCAAGACAGCCCTGTTCGTCACGCACGACATTCGGGAGGCGATGCTGCTGGCGTCGCGGATCGCGCTGCTGCACGACGGCGCGCTCGAACTGTTGGCCACGCCGCGCGAATTTCTCAACGCCGGTACCGGCGAAGCCCGCGCTTTTCTGGCCGGGCTAACGGAGACCTGGAGGCAGGATGGATAACGCCCTCGCATCGGAAGTGCTGTCGCTGTCGCTGGAGCACCTGGAGATGGTGATCATCACGATCGCGATCGCGGCGGCGCTGGCGCTGCCGGCGGGCGTGCTGCTGGCGCGGCGCAAGGGAGCGCGCCGGTGGGCGGTGGGGTTCGCCAACATCGCGCAGACGATCCCGAGCCTGGCGCTGTTCGGGTTTCTGGTGCCGCTGCCGTTGATCGGCGGGATCGGCAAACGGACGGCGATCATCGCGCTGTGCCTGTACGCGCTGCTGCCGATTTTGCGCAATACGCTGCTCGGGATACTGGGAGTGGACCCTGCGGTGCGGGAATCGGCAGTCGCGATGGGGATGACGGAGCGGCAGATTCTGTGGGAGGTCGAGCTGCCGCTGGCGGCGCCAGCGATCGTCGCGGGATTGCGGCTGGCGACGGTGGCGACGATCGGGACGGCGACGATCGCGGCGGCGATCGGCGGGGGCGGACTGGGGGTCTTCATCTTTCGCGGGATTTCGATGGTGGACACGCCGACGGTGCTGGCGGGAGCGCTGCCTGCGGCGGTGATGGCGATCGCGGCGGACGAGGGGTTGGAATGGATCGAACGAAAACTCTCGCCGGCGTGATTGCGATGGTGGCGGCGCTGGCCTCGTGCGGGTCGAAGCCGGCGCTGGTGGTGGGCTCGAAGAACTTTACGGAACAGGTGCTGCTCGCGGAGATTCTGGCGCAGCATATCGAGCGGCGACTGCACGTGGTGGTGGGACGGAAGTTCAATCTCGGCGGAACGCTGATCGCGCAGGCGGCGATTACGAGCGGGGCGATCGATCTTTATCCGGAGTACAGCGGCACGGCGCTGACGGCGGTGCTGCACCTGCCTGCTGGGAAAGATCCCGCGGCGGTGATGCAGCAGGTGCGCGAGGCTTACCGACAGAAATGGCAATTGGAATGGCTGCCGCCGCTGGGGTTCAACAACACATTCGCGATGATGGTGCGCGGCGATATTGCGCGCCGCACGGGCATCCGGACGCTCTCTGACGCGGCGCGCACGAAGGCGTGGAAATTGGGTGCGGGTTACGAGTTCAAGCAGCGGCCCGACGGGTTGGCGGGGCTGCTCGCCACGTATGGGCTGCGGCCCCAGGGAGACCCGGTCACGATGGATCTCGGACTGCTTTATGCGGCGTTGAAGAGCCGCAAAGTGGAAATGATCGCTGCCAATTCGACGGACGGACTTGCGGCGGTGCTCGACGTGAAGATGCTAGAGGACGACCGGCATTACTTCCCGCCTTACGAATGCGCGGTGGTTGCGCGCGAGAGTTCGCTGGCGCGATTTCCCGGGTTGGACGCGGCGCTGCGGGAACTTTCGGGGAAGCTGAGCGATCCGGTGATGCGCAAGTTGAATTTCGGAGTCGACGGCGAACACCGGCCGCCGGCTCAGGTGGCTGCGCGCTTCCTGGACGCGACATTCGGCGGTGCGACATTCGGCGCATCCAGATAACCTTGGATAGCAGTACCTATCCAGTACGGTTACCTCTATCGGAGGTGATTCCGCGGGACGATAATCGGATTGGTTTATGCTGCGCGTTTTTTCCATGTTCGGCCTGGGCGGAATATTCCTGGCAATTTCCCCCAAACTGCGCGGTAGCGTGCAGGAGGCGATCGGCTCCGTTTACACGGGCATGCAGTTGTATTCGCCGTTTTCGTACGTGGCCTTCGTGATCCTGGTTCTGATCGCGCTGCTGACTTCCTTCCGTCGCGGCGCACAAGCGCGCTAAGCCTAACCTTCCAAGAGCGCCATTCGCGCCAACCAGTCGAGACTCCCGGGCAGATATTGACGAATCTGCTTAAGGGGCGGAGCGCCGGGCGCGGCGGCCAGATCGCGCGCGATCGCCGATGCGGTGCGCGTGCCATCGAGCAGGATGACGAGGCGGCGCGCGAGTTCGTCGAGTTCGACCGGGATGTGGCAGGCGTTGGTGACATTGCCGCCGGCCGCGGCCTGATAACGCGCGAGGCGGCTGGCGCGCGGGCGCTCGGTCACCTCTTCTTCGCAGGGAAAATCGTACACGTGAAGGTCGACGCAGCCGGCAATCATGAGGACGAAGAGAATTTCGCGGAGCGCCTCGCGAGTGCCGGCGTAAGGGATCAGCTCGGCGAATTCGACGGGGAGCGGCGAGGTATCGCGGAGTGCCTGCGTCACGGCTTCGACGGCGGCGTCGTCACCCGGGATGCGATGGCCGTGCGGATTGTCGGAGAAGAGGAAGTCATCCATACGGCGCGCGTCGACGTCGCGGGTGAGTTGGATTTCGGAGCGGCAGAGGAGGGTCTGACGAAAGCGGCGAAGCTTCAGGAAATCGAGATGCTGCTCGCGGTCGAGGACGTCGCCGCCCGGGATCGGGCGCGGATCGAACATGTCGTGGGGGTCGGCCTCACCGAGGTATTGCAGACCGTGGCGCGCGGCATGCGTGGCGAAGTCGTGGAACCAGACGGCGTCGTTGACTGGGGCAAGGTCGTCGTGAAACAGAATGTCGTCGCCCTGTTCCAGGAGGGAGGCCGCCTCTTCGCCGGGTAACTGGGAGAGCAGTGCGCGCGCGGCGGCTATCTGTCGGGCGGGGTCTTCGATTTCGCGCGTGTGGCGGAGGAGAATCTCGCGAAGCATCTGCCGCGGATAGCGTCCGGGGTAGGCGTTGTAACTGACGAAGGCGACGCCGTTGGGCGTGAGACGATCGCGGCAGACGGCGAGGAGCGCGTCGCGGACGTCCGGCGGGATCCAGGAGTACAGACCGTGGGCGAAGATGTAATCGAACTCGCCTTCGGCGGCGGTGAGTTCGCGGAGGTCGAGGGCGCGAAGGTCGAGGTTGCGGAGTTCGAGCGTGTCGGCCATTCGGCGCGCGATGTCGATCGGCTGCGGTGCAAGATCGACGCCGATGAAATGGCTTTGGGGCAGATGGTAGGCGAGGGGGATGAGATTGCCGCCCGTGCCGCAGCCGAGTTCGAGGACGCGGCAGCGCGCAACGGGCGCGGTCTGCAGTCCGAAGAGGCGCGCGACGGCGGCGAGCCGGTTGGGGTGCGTCTGGCGGCGCGGAAACGTTCGGTAGGAAACCTGATCGTAGGGATTGTAGGCCACAGAAGAAATCCATTATCTCGCGCGGCGGCATCCGGCTTGCTCAACGTGAGGGCGAGGGGATCATGAAACTTGCACTCTTAACGTTGATCTCAATCGCCGGGTTCGCCTTCGGCGCGGATCCGAAAAGCAAAACAACTGAACCACAGAGTTCTGAATCGGAGGGCCGGGAACTGCGCCGGCTCGATTCCGTGACATGGGATCTGAAGACGCACACGCTTTCCTGGGTGGTCCAAGAGGGGAAAGAAGAAAATGGCGAGTTCGTTCCGACCACGGCGAAGCGGTATCAGATGATGCCCGACGACGCGATGATGGGCTCGGCGCTCGAGCGTCGTCCTGTGGATGAGGACGAGGCAAAGCTGGTGCACCGGCTTTTGGATACGCTGAGTATCTATTGCGCGCGGAGCGTGGTGTGGTGGGAGCATGGGTCGCCGAGTTCCGAGCCGAGCGGGCCGGATTCGACGCCGAGTTTTAAGCCGGATCATCCGGCGAAACAGGATGAGGAACCGGCGGCGAAGCCGGTACCGAGTAAACCCGTGAAGGTGGCGCCGATGTTGGTGGGCGATGCGGCGCGTAAGCGGTAGCGACCACCCCTTCCTGACGGTCGCGGCTCGGATTACTCGAAGATCATGTTCGAAGGCTGGAGTTCGTGGGCGGCGCACCACTCGAGATATAAGCGGCCATAACTGGCGGTGATGTAGGCGTCTTCGTCGAAACCGAGCTTACGCGCCGTGCGGTCGATCCACGACGGACTGCCTTCGAGTTCCAAGAAGACGCCAATGGGTGTTTCGTCGAGCATCGCCACGCCTGCGCGGTGCGGCTGGCGGAACTCCGTGCGGTATTTCTCGTAGCGGAAGACGGGGGTGTAGCCGAGCCGTGCGAGGATCGCGGACATGGCATCGAAATCGGAGACTTGCACCTCGAGCTCTTCGCGGCTCTTGTGCTTTCCAGGCGCGGGCACCCCCTTGTAAGTGAGGGTCGCGGTCTTGCCGGCCTGCCTGAGGCGGAGCAGCTGCGAAGATCGACCGAGCGCGTGGTCAGCCGTGTCGAATACCAGGTTTACTTCGAAGTTTCGCTTCTGTGAGACGGTGAATCCGGCGGCGCGCAGTCGGGCACGTGTCGACCGGGCGTCGCGGACGGCGAGCTTGATTTCGGTTTCGTGATTGCCGCTGGACATTGCTATTGGCTCCGCTCGCCCTGATGAGGATCGAGAAAATCCTGATCGATCGGCTTGCGTCCGCGGAAGCCTTCATCCACACCGTGCCAGAATTCGATCCCCGCTTCGCCGAGTTTCCAGCAGAGGTAGACTTCGACGCCGCGGAAAAGCGTGGGGAAATCGACCAGACCGATATCCAGATCTTTGATCAGGCAGCCGGTTTCCTGCACGCCTTCGATGGACTCGCGCAACTTCGCGGCCGCTGTGTCGCGCCGCGAGCGGTTCTCCAGGGCGCGGCGACGGTCCACCATCACGCCGCCCATCATCATTACGCGCTCGTTGAATTCCTGAATGGCGCGCTCGGCTTCTTCGTAGGCGGTCTTGCCCTCGAGCGCTTGCCGCAAGAGCCGGTCGACTTCGGGGATGAGGCTTTGGGCCTCGGCGAGCGTGAAGCGCTTGGGCATGGTCGCGGGCTTTAAGCGCCCGGCACCAGTTCCACGGACGCACCGGCGACTGCGTAGTGGCTGTCCACGTACTCGTTGAGGATCTCCAGGAACTCGGCCACGATGCGGTCGCCCTTCAATGTCAACATCAGGCGGCCATCGACATACACGGGCGCTTTCGGCTCCTCGAAAGTACCGGGGAGAGAGATGCCGATGTTGGAATGTTTCGACTCGCCGGGGCCGTTGACGACGCAGCCCATGACCGCGACCTTCATGGTCTCGACGCCTGGATGCGTGGCCTTCCAGTGGGGCATCTGCACGCGGAGATACGTCTGGATTTCGTCGGCCATTTCCTGGAAGAAGGTGCTCGTGGTGCGACCGCAGCCCGGACAGGCGGTGACCTGCGGAGTGAAACTGCGGATGCCGAGCGATTGAAGAATCTGCTGGCTGACGATGACCTCTTCGGTGCGATCGCCGTTCGGCATGGGAGTCAGGGAGGTGCGAATGGTGTCGCCGATGCCGTCCTGCAGGACCGGGGCGAGCGCGGCGGTGGTGGCCACGATGCCCTTGCTGCCGAGGCCCGCTTCCGTGAGGCCGAGATGCAGCGGGTAATCGCAGACGGCGGCGAGCGCACGGTAGACGTCGATCAGATCTTGCACGCCGCTCACCTTCGCGCTGAGGATGATCTGGTCGTGGCCGAGGCCGTGGCGCTCGGCGGCCTCGGCGGATTGGATGGCGCTGGCGACCATGGCATCGAGCGTGACTTCGCGGGCGTCCTTCGGTTCGGGCAAGAGCGAATTCTCGTCCATCATCTTGGTCAGCAGCGCGGAATCGAGCGAGCCCCAGTTGACGCCGATGCGTACGGGTTTGCGATTCTCGATGGCGACGTCGATCATCGTATGGAAGTTGTCATCGTTCTTCCGGCCGATATCGGAGTTGCCAGGATTGATGCGATATTTGGCGAGGGCGCGCGCACACTCCGGATATTTCTTGAGGAGCAGGTGGCCGTTGTAATGGAAGTCGCCGATGATCGGCACGCGGACGCCGAACGCGGCGCAGGCGTCGACGATTCTGGGGACAGCAGCGGCGGCCGCTTCGGTGTTGACGGTAACGCGCACCAATTCGGACCCGGCGCGCGCCAGCGCCATCACCTGATTGACGGTGGACGCGACGTCGGCGGTATCGGTGTTGGTCATCGACTGCACCACGATCGGATGCGTGCCGCCGACCTTGACCCCACCGACATCGACCACTACCGCCTTGCGGCGTGCCTTTACTGCCATGCAATTCCCTCCAAGTGTGAAACCTTGATTTTAGCATTGCGGCCCTGTCCGGCATCGATTCCGTTGCAGTGCGATAACATCAAGGGCGATCGAAAGCCCGACTATGGTTGATCTGGAACTTCATCACATGCCCGTTCCGCCGGCGCGGCGCGATTGGCGGATCGGCGCGATCGGCACCGGCTTCATCATGCGCGACGTCCACCTGGCGGCGTACGGCAAACTGGGGCTGAACGTGACGGCGATCGCGGGACGGCGATCGAGCGCGGCGCAGGAGGTGGCGAAGGCGCGGGGCATTCCGCGAGTCTATCGCTCGTACGAAGAGTTGATGGCGGACGAGCGGATCGAGGTGCTCGATATCGCGGTTCCTCCGGATGTGCAGCCGCGGATTATCGCCGAGGCGGTCAAGCACGCCGGACACATTCGCGGCATACTGGCGCAGAAACCAGTGGCGATGAATTATCGCGATGCGCTCGCGAGCGTGGAAGCGTGCGAGAGGGCGGGGATCACGCTCGCGGTGAATCAGAACATGCGGTACGACCAATCGATCCGCGCGTTGAAGACGCTGCTCGATCGCGGCGACCTGGGCGAACCGGTGCTCGCGACAATCGAGATGCGCGCGATT
>JAOAPT010000277.1 GCA_025463045.1 Candidatus Solibacter sp. | reverse complement strand
TTCTTCCAGCTACGCTTCGAGACATTCAATTTGTTCAATCACCCCTCGTTCTCGTTCCCGCAATTGGCCCCAACGAATTCGGCGTTCGGCTTGATTACGTCGACATCCAACCGCGCCCGGTCGGTCCAGTTGACCGGAAGGATCGTGTTCTAGGGTTGACGATCGGATTCGCGACCTTATCCCCAAAGAAAGCATTATTAGCCGCCGATGAACGCCGATAAACGCGGATAAGAATAGAGGAACCCTTACTGGGCCACGGCTGAATGGGGCGCTTCCATGCGCTCAAGCGTCGCCGAGCTCTTCCATTATGTCGCGAAGCAGGATGGTGCCTTTCGCTTCTGCCTCCCGCAACGCGGCATGAGCATCTTCGATGTCGATGCGGTCCATCTCCTGTGCTGGAAATTCCTCTCGCTCTTTCGATTCGCTCATTCGTTTTACCATTTCACTTCTTCGTGGGCCCTACGCCGCAGGGCTCGACGAAACAATGCTGCGCCCAGTCCGAGTGCACGTATCGCTCGAGCTTCTGAAAGCTCACCTCGCCTAACGCGTCCTGCAACTGCCGCAGACGTTGCACGACGGCTTGATCGGCGCGATCGCCGATCTCTTTACGCCGCTGCGCGAGCCACTCGGAGGCATCGCCCGATTCGATCGAACGCAGGCGCGCCTCGAAGACCAGCCGCCCCAGATCCTCCGAAAAAACGAGGCTCTTCGCCGCATAATCCGCGGCCGCCTCATTCAGCGCCTTCATCTCCGCATCGGTCAGCCCGATCGCGTCCTGCAGGGTAGGCATGGACAGCTTCCCGGCCGGTGTCCTGGCAAGCTGACTTGCGGTGAGGAAGAAGGATTGACACACGCCGGTCTGTCCAAAACCCGGCAATACGCAGAAAATCAGCACGATCGCGAGCCGCATCCGGCCCTCCTGCGAAGGCGTATATCAGCCGACGATGACGACCGTGACGTGCCCCGGACCGTGCACGCCGCGCACCAGAATCTGCTCGATATCCGCCGTCCGGCTGGGGCCTGTGATCAGCACCAGCGAACTGGTGATCTCCGCGGGCTTGGGCACGACGGTGAACAGTTCATCGAGCCCGGTCAGGATGCACTCCTTCGGAATCACCGCCAGATGCGCCGGCGGGAGCAGCGACATCAGCCGCGCTTCAGCGGGGCTCGCGAGCATCACCAGCGTGCCGGTGTCGCCGAGCGCGTAATCGGCGCTCGTGATCCCGATATCGACCTTCGCGCACACTTCCCGCAGTTCGGCGAGATCGGTGATCCCGGTGCGGACGCCCGGCAGTCCCGCGACGCCGCACTCCCGCAGATACGGCGCGTTCGAGGCCGCCGCCGTCTTCCCGGCGATTTCCGCCGCGACGTAATCGCGCGCCTCCGGCATGCTGCCGACGCGCACCGCCTTCCCAGCCAGCACCTCGAGCCGCGTGATGAAGCTCGCGATCCGCGCCTCCATCGGGACTTCCGGCACGCGAAGCCGCACCTCGGGTGGCGGCGCGACGGCCTGTCCCGCGGAGCGTCCGAGCGCCGTCCGCACCTTATGGAGAATGTTGTCGCGCGACATCAGCGCTGCCTCCACATTTCGCGGAAGCTCTTCGGCGGCGAGGGCGGCAGATCGCGCTCGCTCAACCACGCCTTCAGCGGCCCGACGTTCATCGGCGCCGGCACCGAGCGAATCCACTTGCCGTCGCCCGCGGGCGCCATGCCGCCCGCCATCCGTCCCGCGAACTCGTAGACCTTCGGATGCGTCATGACCCATGCGAAAATCCGGTACGCCAGCTTCTCGATCTTGTTCTGCCCCTCGCGCGTCTCCGCCTTCTTGACGTCGCTGCGCAGTTCCAGCAGCACCTTCGGAATGTCGATCTTGACCGGGCAGACTTCGCCGCACGCACCGCACAGGCTGGACGCGAACGGCAGTCCCGGCTCGTGCGTCACGCCCATGAACTGCGGCGTGATAATCGCGCCGATCGGCCCCGAATACACCCACGGGAAACTGTGGCCGCCGATCTTGCGGTACACCGGGCAGGTGTTCAAACACGCGCCGCAGCGGATGCAATAAAGCGATTGCCGCTTGTTGCGATCGGGCAGCAGCTTCGTGCGGCCGTTATCCAGCAGCACGACGTAAAACTCTTCCGGCCCATCGACTTCGCCCGGCCGCTTCGGACCGCTCAGGAAACTCGTGTACACCGAGAGCAACTGCCCCGTCGCCGAACGCGCCAGCAGCTTCAGGAAGACCGCGAGATCCTGCGCGCGCGGAATCACCTTCTCGATGCCCGCCACCGCGATGTGGATCTTGGGCGCCGACGTGGTCAGCCGCGCGTTGCCTTCGTTCTCGATGATCGTCACCGCGCCCGAATCCGCGATCAGAAAATTCGCCCCGCTGATCCCGATATCGGCGTGCAGGAACTTCTCGCGCAGCACTTCGCGCGCGATCGCAGTCTGCTTCTCGGGCACCGTCTCATTCGGAATGTGCAATTCGCGCGTGAAGATCTCGGCCACGTCGTAGCGCGTCTTGTGCAGCGCCGGCGCGACGATGTGATACGGCTTCTCGTGCGCGAGCTGCAGAATATACTCGCCCAAATCGGTCTCCACGGATTCCAGCCCGTGATGCTCCAGCCGCTCGTTGAGATCCACCTCTTCGGTGGTCATCGACTTCGATTTGACGATCAGCTTCGAGCCCCGCTCCTTCGCCAGTTGGAGCACAAAGTCGGAGACCTCGGTCGCGTCCTTGCAGTACACGACCTTCCCGCCGCGAGCCTCCACGTTGCGCTCGAACTCTTCCAGGTAATGATCCAGGTTCTCGATTGCGTGCTTCTTGATCGCATTCGCCTGCGTGCGCAGCTCCTGATAATCGGGAAGCCATTCGTCGCCGACGGCTTCGATGCGCTTGTCTTTCAGCCGCCCCGTTGCGGTGTAGATCGCCAGTTGAAGATTGGCGTCGGCCAGCGTGGTATGTATTTTCTGATCGAATTCGACAGACATGATTAGCGGCTCGCCAGAACTTCCGCAAGATGCATGGTGCGTATGCTTGACCCCGCGCGCGAAAGCCCGCCCTGGATCTGCATCAGGCAGCTCGGGTCGAGCGATACCACGGTATTCGCGCCGGTCTGCAGGATGGCATCGATCTTGGTCCGCATCATCGCACCCGAAAGTTCCGCGAACTTCACGCTGAAGGTACCGCCGAAACCGCAGCACTCCTCGGCGGGAAGCATCTCGCGCAGCTCCAGCCCTCGCACACGCGCCAACAGCCGTCGCGGCGCGGATTTGATTCCCAGTTCACGCAGCGCGTGGCAGCCATCGTGGAAGGTGACGACGTCCTGCATGCTCGCGCCCACGTCCTCGACACCCGCGACATCGGTCAGAAACGTGGCGAACTCGTAGACTTTCTTTTCTAGCGCGTGAATCCGCTCCAGCGTCTGGGGTTCCTTCTGAAAGAGATCGGCGAAGTGGTGCGTCACCATCGCGGTGCACGACCCGGAGGGCACGACGACCTTCTCGCTCGCCTCGAATGTCTTCAGAAAGTGGCGCGCGACAATTCGCGCCTCATCGCGGTAGCCGCTATTGAAAGCGGGCTGTCCACAGCAAGTCTGTTCTTCGGGGAAATCGACCCGATAGCCCAGACGCTCCAGCACGGTCGCCATCGCCATCCCCACTTTCGGAAAAAGCTGATCGACCATGCAGGTAACGAACAGCGAAACCTGGTTACCCACACTGGTTACCCATGCAGTCTCAAATTGTAGCAACAAGCCATCCGGGTCACCTTACCTGTAGCGATTCCAGAAGCTTGCGACTTGCCTCCGCCACTTCGCGCACCCCGCGATCGAAGACCTCCTGATTGGCCTTCGAAGGCTTCGGAAAGCCGCTGATCTTGCGCACAAACTGGAGCGCGGCCAGCCGCAGCTCCTCCTCGGTTACGGTTTCCCCGGCCCTGCGCAGCACCTTGATGCTCCGGCACATCCCACTTCCCTCCTCATGACTATATAGAGACGCGAATATTCTCTACGTTAACCCATGGCGCGCGGACTACGCGGTGCCCGCGAACGCCATCAGGATGGCGCGCGCGCCGCGGAAACTCCAGTCGCTCATCCAGCGCCCGATGTCGGTGAACGAAATCACCACGATCAGCAGCAGCAGCCCCATCCGCGAGATTTCCATGTAGATCCGCATCGGAATACGCGCCGCGAGCAGCAGCTTGGACCCATCGAGCGGAGGGATCGGCAGCATGTTGAACAGCCCGAGGTAGAGGCTCAGCATCACGCCGTGCGTGGCGAATTCGCTGAGCGCCGGCAGCGAATGCTGCGTCGCCACCGCGATCGCCGCCATGATCACCGCCAGCACCACGTTGCTGAATGGTCCGGCCAGCGCCACCAGCGCGAGTCCGTTCATACCGCCCTTCAGTTTGCTGTTGTCGGTATACACCGGACGGCCCCAGCCCAAGAAACCGCCGCCCATCAGCGACGTCACGAACGGCAGCAGCGCGGTGCCGATCCAATCCACGTGGGCCAGCGGATTGAGCGTCACCCGTCCATCGCGCATCGGCGTGTCGTCGCCGAGTTTCGTAGCCACCCACGCGTGCGCGAATTCGTGGGGCGCGGTAAGGATCCAGAGCAACAGAACGTTTGAGATGGCTTCGGCAAGCTGAAAATGCATTAATGTTCCCGGCGCGCGATTGCGGCCCACAAGCCGAGCAGCGCACCCACTGCGACAATAAAGAGGACCCCGTTCATGACGCTACTTTAATTGTAGGGCACGGTCCTTACGGAAACCGGAGCTCGCTCCCGCCCGTACACTTAAATAGTCCATGCGCGCCATTTTCCTCATTCTGTTTCTGCCCTCGATTCTGCTCGCGCAGGATGCCGTCGAAATCGTGCGCCGCGCCGCTGAGCTCGATCGCAAGAATATCGAGACGGCGCGCAACTATACTTACCTCCGCCGCCAGGAGCAGCGCGACATCGATTCCAGCGGCCATGTCAAGAAGAGCGAAAGCACGACCCTCGACGTGACCCTGCTCGAAGGTTCACCGTACGAACGCCTCGTGGCGCGTGACGACAAGCCGCTCCCCGAGAAGGAACGCCGGCAGGAAGAAGAGAAGCTGCAGAAGAGCATCGCCGAGCGCCGCCGTGAAACCCGCGAACAACGCGATCGCCGCGTCGCCGAGTGGGAACACAAACAGGAGCGCCAGCGCGAACCCATGAAGGAACTCCCCGAAGCCTTCGACCTGAAGCTCGCCGGCGAAGAGTCGCTCAACGGCGGCGACACGTGGGTGATCGACGGGACGCCGAAGGCGGGATACCATCCGAAGACGCGCGGCACCAGTTTCTTTCCCAAGGTGAAGTTCCGTCTGTGGATCGAAAAGAATGCCTACCACTGGGTCAAATTCGACATGGAAAGCCTGGACACGATTTCCTTCGGCGGCATCCTGGTCCGCATGGCGAAAGGCAGTCACCTGACAGCGGAAAACGCGCGCATCAATAATGAGGTGTGGCTGCCGAAGGCCGCGATCCTGAAGGGCTCGATCCGCATCGCACTGGTCAAGGTGCTCCGCGGCGAGATGCGCTTCTCTTTCAGCGATTACAAGAAATTTCAGACCGATTCGCGAATTGTGACGCCGTAGGTCGCGTTGACGTGGACGATCAGTTGCGTGAGTTTCTCGGGTGTGAGCTAGATCCGGTCCTCTGGTGCCGGATCGGCAGGAGGAACCTTGTCGAGCGCGGCAAGAAAACGTTCGCGACTACCGAGTTCCGCCATTCGCTCCACACGCGCCCAGCCGGAAAGTTGTTCGGCTAGGGCCGCCGCCACGATGCGCTCGATAGAAACCTGCTGCCGCGCCGCCAGTTCGGCAATCTGGCGGTACACCGCGTCAGGTAATGTAACGTTGAGCGTCATGATACTTCCTCTATTATCGCAAGGAATTCCCGAGGTGAAATCACTCGAATGCCGAAGCGCTCGGCACCCGCAAAGTCTCTCGTGTTGAAAGTGATCACGAAATCGGCGCGGCTTTCGACGGCCAGTTCCAGAACAAAATCGTCCTTTGGGTCCGGTAGGAGTGGTCGCCAAAGGAAGAAAATCGGACGCAGATTCGCATTGGCGCAAATAAATGGACTACGCTATCGATGTCGGTATCGCCTAAGGGTCCAGGGGTGCAGACTCGCTTGAGCGTCTGCTCGTACTCGAAAACCAGCGGCACCGAAACGTTGATTCGCCATCGACGATCACCGACCAAGCGCAACAGGCGGTGGGACGCCCCGCGATTGGAGAGCAGCGCGTCCACGAGCACGTTGGTGTCTCGCGTGAGCCCTCCGTCTTTCCGGCCAAGAGCGCAGGCGGAAGCGGCGCTGGACGTGGCCAACGCCTGAAATCCGAGCCCCTCAAGAATCCGGGCAGAGCCGATATCCCACGGATTCGGGATTACGAATGCGCCAGGTCCCTCACGGAGTGCTTTGAAACGGGCCGCCTTTTCTACCTGGGTGAGGCTTATGCAAGCATCCTACTCGCGTCTCACTCCCTCGAAACCCGCCGCCCCTTCGTCGCGCGCGGATCTTCCGGTCGCGTATACCGGATGGGCGCTGCCGCGACCCGTTCGGTTCTGATTGCGTTGGCCGCTGCCGTCGCGATTGCAGTAGTCGGACTTGAGCGCGGTTTCGCCGAGGCTAAAAATGTTCCCGCAAAGGTGTCCCAAGCGGTGTACTTTCCGGTAACCCCGTTTTCCGTCAACTAGCCGGGATGGGCACAAGAGCGCCTTCGGTACGATATGAACGTGGGCGCGAC
>JAOAPT010000258.1 GCA_025463045.1 Candidatus Solibacter sp. | reverse complement strand
CAGCGCCGCGAATCCGCGCGCGTCCCTGGACCACTCGGGCGCCGCGAGCAGCGTCTCCATCGCCGATTCCGCGCTCTCCGCGACACTCCACATCGCGCGATGTTTCTCGTCCATGAAGCGTTCGTCCACGCAGCGATTCAGCAGTTCGATGCACGGGTCAAAAAAGCGATTCACGTTGACCAGAACCACCGGTCCGAAATACAGCCCCAGCCGTTTCCACGTGATCGCCTCGAACAACTCCTCGAGCGTCCCGCACCCGCCCGGCAGCGCAATCACCGCATCCGAAAGCTCCAGCATGACGCGTTTCCGCTCATGCATATCGTCGACAATCCGCAACTCCGTCAGCGCCCGATTTCCCCACTCCAACTCGTCCATGAAGCGCGGCAGCACGCCAATCACCTTGCCCCCGCCCGCGAGCGCAGCCGATGCCAGCCGCCCCATCGACCCGAGCGAACTCCCGCCATACACAATCGTGATCCCCGCCGCCGCCAGAATGCTCCCCATCCGCGCAGCCGCTTCCAGATACACCGCCGACGATCGCTCGCTCGACGCGCAATAAACACAAACACTCTTGATCATCGGAATCCCTTCAGCATAACCGACACCCCGCCTCCCGGTATTTCTTAAGATAAGAACGTATGCAAATCCTGATCGTTCACGCCCAAATCAAACCCGAATTCATCGACGCCTTCATCGCCGCCACGAAAATCAACGCCGAGAACAGCGCGAAGGAACCCGGCATAGCCCGCTTCGAATTCCTCCAGCAGCAGGACGATCCCTCTCGCTTCGTCCTATGCGAGGTCTACCGCGACGCCGCCGCGCCCGCCAAACACAAGGAGACCGCGCACTACAACACCTGGATCGAGACCGTGAACGACATGTTCGTCGCCCCGCGCACTCGCGCCTTGTACACCAACCTCGCTCCCGCCGATGATGCTTACTGATGATACTTACTGATGATGCTTTCTAGCGGTAAGTTCGAGTTCGCCACCGCCGCCCGCATCCTCTTCGGAGCGGGCACGATCCGCGACGTCCCCGCCGCCGCCCGCGCCCTCGGCCCCCGAGCGATCCTCGTCACCGGAGCCTCGCCCGATCGCGCCGCCCCTCTTCGCGCCGCTCTCGAATCGGCGGGCGTCGCCTGCGTCCCGTTCGCCGTCCCCGGCGAGCCCACGCTCGATCTCGTCCGCTCCGCCCCGCGCTCTGCCGATCTCGTCATCGCGATCGGCGGCGGTAGCGTGCTCGACGCCGGCAAAGCCATCGCCGCCCTGATCACGAATCCCGGCGACCCGCTCGATTACCTCGAAGTTATCGGGCGCGGCCAGCCGCTCACCGCCCCCGCCGCGCCCTGCATCGCGATCCCGACCACCGCCGGCACCGGCAGTGAAGTCACCCGTAACGCCGTCCTCGCCAGCCCCGAGCATCGCGTCAAAGCCAGCCTCCGCTCCGCCGGCATGCTGCCGCGCCTCGCCGTCGTCGATCCCGAACTCACGCTCGATCTTCCGTCCGCCCTCACCGCCGCCACCGGACTCGATGCCCTCACGCAACTCATCGAGCCCTACGTCAGCATCCGCGCCAACCCCCTCACCGACCAATTCTGCGTCGATGGCATGCGCCGCGCCGCGCTCGCGCTCCCCCGCGTCTTCGCCCACGCCGGCGATCTCGCCGCGCGCGCCGAAATGTCGTACGCCAGCCTCCTCGGCGGACTCGCGCTCGCCAACGCCGCTCTCGGCGCCGTCCACGGCTTCGCTGCCCCCATCGGCGGCATGTGGCCCGCTCCGCACGGCGCGGTCTGCGCCGCACTCCTTCCCCACACGATGGACGTCAACATCCGCGCTCTCCGCGCGCGTCAACCCGAGCACCTGCTAAAGTTCGACGAAGTCGCCCGTCTCCTCACCGGACGCCCTCACGCCAATGCCAACGACGGCGTAGAATGGATCGCGGCACTCTGCCGCCAGCTCGAAGTTCCGCCGCTCTCCGCCTACGGCGTCACACCCGGCGATCTTCCCGATCTGGTGGCCAAAGCCGCGCAGGCCAGCAGCATGAAGGGGAACCCGATCGTCCTCACGGAGGAGGAACTACGCGAAATCGTCTCACGCGCGCTCTGATCTTTTTGATGGCTGCCGCCGCCTTCGCGCAGGACGCCGCGATCGACGGCACCGTGCGCGACTCCGTCACCCGCGCCACCGTCCCCGGCGTCGCCCTGGAACTCACCGGCCCCGATACCGCCCGCACCGCCGTCACTAACGCCAAGGGCGAGTACCGCTTCGAGAACCTGGCCAGTGGCGTCTACAAAATGAAGTTCACCATGCCGGGCTATCTCGGCGCCGACGTGCGCGGCCCGTCCACCGTCACGCTTACCAAGCCCGGTCAAACCGCCCACATCCCCCTCGAGATCACCCCGTTCGCCCGCCTCGAAGGCGTCGTCCTCGACGAAGAAGGACGCCCGCTGCCAGGCGTCATGGTCTATACCGGATCCAATTACCAGGACACCACCACCGCCGACGGCCATTACGCGATTGAGCCCCTCCAACCCGGCAGCTATGCCATCGTGGTTCGCACACCGTTCGAGATCCGCCGCAACACCGCGAAGCGCGATCCCGAAACCGGCGAAACCTTCGGCTACTCCAACACCGAGTTCTATCCCGGCGTCGCCGACCAGCAGGCCGCCACAAAAGTCACCGTCTCCGGCGGGCTCGACCTCCGCGGCTTCGATATCCGACTCCGCCGCGTCCGCCTCGTCGAATTCAGCGGACATGCTCTCGAAGGCGCTGGCGGCGTGCCGCTCCACGGAGCGCGCATAGAACTCGTCGCACGCAATTCCGCCGCACCGCTCGCCGACGAAACCTACAAATCCAGCCCCACCGATGACGACGGGGCTTTCCGCTTCGAACTCATCCAGCCCGGCAGCTATTCACTTCTCATCTATCGCGGACCCGAGCGCAACGCGCTCCCCTTCATCCTGCCCATCGAAGTCCCCAAATCCGGACTTCAGGATCAGAAAATCGCCGTGCCGCCCTTCAACTCCCTCCAGGGCTCGATCGTCGTCCCAGCCGATACCGACTGGTCCGGCCAGGTGATCCTCCTCGTACACGCGCCCACGCCGGGTCTCGCCGGACGCCAGTTCACGGTCAATTCCGAAAAATTCAGCCTGGACGCCGTCCCTCCCGGCAAATGGACGTTCGACATCGAGTCCAACGTGCTGCGCCGCCCCCAAGCCACCAAGTTCTTCATTCAGTCCGCAAGACTCGGCACGCAGAACGCGATCGGCGAACCGATTGTCATCGCCGAATCCGGCAACCCGCCGCTCGAAATCCGCCTCAGCCCCGATTCCGGCCGCATCGCCGGCACCGTTGTCGACGAAAACGGCCTCCCCCGCAAGAACGCCATGGTCCTCGTCAGACGCGCCACCTTCGGCGCCTCGATCAACACCGGCGCCACCCGCGAGGACGGCTCTCTCCTCATCGAAGGCCTCGCACCCGGCAGCTATCGCGTAATGGTCCTCGATCGCGGCCGCGGACCCTCCCGCCAACCGGACACCGTCGAAGTCAAGGCGGGCGAAACCACCATCGTCCACCTGATCGCCCCCAATCCCT
>JAOAPT010000244.1 GCA_025463045.1 Candidatus Solibacter sp. | reverse complement strand
ACCGCATGTTCTCAAGGCCAAAGACTCGCTTCAGGGCTGGAACATCGAAGTACAACCACCCAGGCTGCACGTCAACGAGGACGCCCATGCGTTGCATCCGATTTAGCGCGTCCTCGCTCATGAAGCTGCCGTGCATGACGTGCGATCGTGATGGTGCGATGGGTCTCTCGCGGTCCAGTCTCTGGAAGACATCGAGCAGGGGTATCGATGGCGCCTCCGCCCTGTACGTGGGCCGTGAGTTGCCAGCCCTTGTCGCGGGCCGCGCCCATGATGCGATAGAGCTTTTCGGCATCGATGAAAAGCGTGCCGCGCGCGTCGGGATCGGTCTGCCCGTAAAGCTGGCGGCCAAAAGATCCGTATGGCATGCGCTGGTAGGCGGTGCCGACGCTCTGCCCGCCATCCAGGGTAACCTTTGCCCTCTCCATGGCCTGAAGCCGCCGTCGGCCTTCCGCAATCTCTTCGGCCTCCCAGCCGAACTTCCGCGCCAGCACGTCTTCAACTTCCGCCAATTGGGTTCAGAGATGTGCAGGGCTAAGGTCCCCTCACGCGCCATTTCCAGGAGCTGGAACGGCTTGCCCTTGGGGAAAATCATTCCCGAGATAAAACGGAGCCGCCTACGCAGGGTTGAATCGCGCTTACTTTCCTTCCTTCTCCGGCTTCAAATCCTTCAGCAACCGCTTGAATCCTTCCTGATAGGCGTCGTGGCGTTTCCAGTCGCTGAAATCCCCAATATGCCGCTGGCGCCTGATAGATGCCGCCCATGCCTCCGCGGTATTCATCACGGCTTGATCCAGTCGAATGGGGAAGAGCACGGTGCGGTTTTCGCGTTGCTCACGTTCGAGACAGGATTCGACTTCCTCCCGGACCCATGCGCTGCGGACGGAGTTCTCCGAAAGCACGATGAGTAGCTTGTCATGTAGCCTAATCGCATCGTCGATCCGCTGTCGGAAGCGGTCACCTATCTTGAGATCCTCCGGCGCGAACCAGCAGCGAACGCCCTTTACCTGCAAATCGGCATATAGCCTGTCAACGAATTCGCCATCGCGCGTGGAATAGCTGATGAAACACGAGTAAAACTGGACCGGCTGATGGACCATCGCGGGAAGTACTCGATCAGCATTTCCGGCAGCCCACACCCTCTCAAAAACGTGATCGGTACCGGCCACGACTTCAGCAAGGTCTGGTGATCGACCACGCTCGGCCCCACGTGACGGCACTGTTCGAGCCCGATAGCACCGCTCAGGTTCGTATTCCCGAAAATCGTAAGACCCACTTCCGCGTGAGTCAGATCGGCCTCGCGAAGGTTCACACCCTGAAGATTTGCCCCTTACAGGTTCGCTCCAGTCAGCTCGGCCCTAAACAGGTTTCCGCCTACACCATCGCCACCAGCCAGGTCGGCCTTCATCAACACAGCCTCCCGCAGATTCGGCACAACGCCCGGATGATCCTTCCGCCACGCATTCCACTTGTCTACGCCGCCGTCTATGAGCAGAGCCACATCGCCGGGATTCGCCATGTCTTCAGACGCATGTTAACGTCCTGATGTCCGACCGCGCAACGAAGCAACCGTGTTTCCGGCCTTCAAGGCCGATCTTAATTGAGCCGTTTGCCCGAACCAAGGAACGACACGTACCCCTCCGGCATCTCCGGCTTATGCTCCCGGTCGTTAGGGTTGCACAGCGGACAAGGAGCGCCCGCACCACCGCAGTGGCACGCGTCCGGATGGTCGCTTGCACCGTTCCACGGTTTCTCCGGATGATCCTCGCAGACCCACCGGGCGCCATGGCATGTCGTGCATTTCGGGTCCATAGCTTCATTCTCGCCCCGAATCGCGGCCGCGAAGCGCCATGCTATTGCCCCCTCCGTATTTCCCGCCTGCAATGAAAATAGCGAGCAAAACCTCGGCCCGCGGTTGGCAAATCCTGCGCTTCGTCACTTAAACGTCAGAGCTTCTTCGGTCCCTTGGTCTTCTTATGGGCCTCGTTCGACGCTTCCTGAGCCTTGTTGGAATGGTCGTTTGCCATCTGTGAATGCTGGGTCGCCTGCGCCTCATCGCCCTTTTCATGGGCTTCCGCAGCGGCTCGATGCGATTTCGCGGCCTCATCGTGATGCGCGGCGGCTTTGTGGTGGTCGTGTTTGGGCATTATGGCTCCTCCCTTACCTAAGCATTCTGATGGCCCATTGCCCCGCCGTGTTTCCGGCATTCAGCGCCGATCCAGCTGCCCTATCCTTCTTCCAGAGACTGGCTGGCCGGGTGATGCATTCGCCAGAGCTTATTGAGACATACTATTCGGCCTTTGCAGGAACACTGGATTTCCTTTCCGCTACGTGAACATGCTTTGGCCTCTGGATAGTCTCCCAGTATTTGCAGATCGTTTCCTCTTCACACCGATCCGCCTCCAACTCGTTCCAGGCCTCGGCAATCAACCTCGAAATGCCGCCGCGCTGCGCTCCGATCCGTTTGAGTTCTGCAGCGAGTTCTGGTGCGGCGATGCCATCGAACAAGCCGAGCGCACACCGTTGGAAAGCAGTCTTGCTCTTCGGTGGATGCTTCTTGGCGCCACCCAACATCATGAAGACCAGCCGTTGTCGGAGGATCAACACCTGATGGCCCTATTCGCTCTGAGCACCTGCTGGACAAATAGCTTGACCGCTGGTTTTCCACCCCCGTCAGTCAACATCCGGGCAACCTCGGACCCACCGTACAGCAGATTTGAATAGATCGTCTCGGCTAATCCTTCATCGCCGGACGCGTTCATGTATCGCGCAAGCTCCTGGTCGATTTTCTCGTCGAGACGGTCCGGGCATTCGCATTCGGCCCCTTCGCAACTACGATGGTTTCCAGCTTTACAGGCATCGCAAATCATGATTAGTCCCCTTCCAAGAGTCCGTCCGACAAACCGCTCGTACCGTTGTGCCCGTCCAGGACCGCATAGCTACGGTGCCGGCGCTGTCTTTGGCCCGAGCAACTGCGACTATGAGAGCCGTACTCAGTGGGTGCCAGTCAATGTTCGACAGCTTCGGGCTTGGCGTAGATGGTCGTCGGCGCAGTTTCAAAATACTTGAACAGAGCCGGGCACAGCCAGCCCTTCATCTCGGTCCCACCCCCAGCCAGTGTGTACCAGTTCCCGCCTGCTTCCGGTTCCAGCAGGTCCACCTTGACCTGGAAACCGGGGAATTGCTGGTCCGAGAAGTAGAGCGCGAAGCCCTTGTTGGGGTGTTGGATGCCGCTGACAAGCAGTACCACCATCTTGGGAATTCCGCACACGAAGGGCTCTCGAACCAGGCCCTTCGCATCATCATCGAACATCCACACACCGTTATCTTGATATGGGAAGATCACTTGGATCGCATTGGTCATGAGTTTCTCCAGGTGGGTAATTTGATTGAGGCTTGCCGGTTCGTGGGCGCCCTCATTTCTGCGCCAGCGAGGTTAGTCGAAGTCAATTGAGCGTATTTCCTTAGCAACCCTCTTACCGCGCCCGGTGATTGCCAATGTAATGACTTCAATCCGGGTCCGCAATCTCCGAGCTTTTGCCCGGCTTCTCTCCGCGTCAGCAGGTCTTCCCGCCAAGTCGAACTTCTGGGCGGATTCGAGTTGACGTTCGATGGCTTGTTCAAGAGTGCGCTTCTCGGCGACCCCGCGCTGTGGATCCCGCAGGAGATAGCCCAATTCGATCAGGGATTCAATTTCTGTCGCCAGCAATCCCAAGTCGCCTGTCAGTTGCGCACGTTTGAAATCCTGCAGAAGCTCGAGTTGGCGCGGGCTGAGCGCAAATGCCTTCAGTTGGTTGGCACGGTTCGTCAACTCGGTCCGCAACTTGCGTTGGGTGTCCTGGAGGAAGAGCTGAAACGCCACGTCCTGTTTCAGAGCTAGGACATACTCCGCAATGCTCGTCTCGACCACCGAGGCTTCGCCAAGAAACGGCTGGCCGGTGGGCGTATCGAAGAGGCGTGCATAGCGGTATGGGCCGTCGTCTTCGAGCTGGGCCGAAACGCTGCTGCTGATTTCTCCGCGTTCGATAATTGTACGGTCGCGTTGAGGGTGACCGGGGTTAACGGCAACGTAACGGACTCTTCCGAACTCCTCGAAATCACCGCGATCGCTGGCGAAATCTTTCCGCCTCGCGGTGCCCCGCTTCTGTGCTCTATAAAGGCCTTCAAGGAGATCCAGCGCTCTTTTTTCGCCGTAGTCTCCCAGGAAGCCTTCCCGGAAGACTGGTCGGGCAATATTAGGCATGTGGAGGCCGTCTTCCAGTGCGGAAGATGGGTATTCTAGCCTCACGG
>JAOAPT010000229.1 GCA_025463045.1 Candidatus Solibacter sp. | reverse complement strand
AGAGGCGTCTATCTCGCGATCTGCGCCGCCGAGTCTGTGCTCGCGATCGTCAGCATCATCCTGTTCCGCCGCGGTACGTGGAAGAAAGTAGAGGTGTAGCGCCGTTGGGTGCCGCCCTGCCGGCTTCCACGCCCGCCGGTCCGCCGTACCTTATCCCTTTGACTTTGGCGGGAACTTTTCGAACATCTTCTTTGCCGCTTCGTCCAACTTCTTATCGTTCTTCTCAGGCTTGGACGAGAGCGTATCGGTGGCAACGCCGCGCCAGATCAGGTGCTTCGTAGCGGAGTCGAAAATATCGACCACGAGGGTACCCACCTTGTTGTAGTCCACGGTTGTAGTCGCGGTGCCGAAGCCCTGCCAGTACCATCCTGGCATTCCGTCGTAGAACGTTGTGAACGTCGGCTCGGTGCGCGTGGTACCAATCGCCACCACGCTAGCATCTCCGCCGGACGGCACCTTCTGCCACCCCTTGGCCGTGAGTTGCTTGTCTACGGCTTCCATAATTCGATCTTCCCACAGCGGATCGCTGGCCTTCGCCTTGATCCACGAATAGGTGTGGTACTTCTCAAAATCTGCCTTGTGGTCGTAGTCCGTCGTAACGGATGCAAATGCAAGTAGGGCGAACATGCCAGCGGTGGTCACAATTCGCCCATAGTGAGTCTTCATAGTGAGAGAACCTCCGCGCGGAACCTCTGCACCCGCTGATCCACTGTTCCCTCACATCCGGTTCACTCACACCCGGAACGCGTTTGCACCCGCCCGTAGTTCGCGCCGCACGCCGCGCCACACGAACACGCCATCGACCGGCGTCGTTACGCTGACGCTGCCCGACGAATCCACGCGTACATCCACCGGACCCTTGGGCGTGGGTACGCTTCCGTCCACATAGCTCAATCGCCCCAAGTGCGGCATCACCACCACTCGCGCGAATCCCGGCGCGCCGGAGTCCACGCCGAGCACCGTGCGCAGCATTTCCACATCGGGACTCGCGCTCCACGCGTGGCAATCGGACCGCGTCGGATGACCCGGACGGTCCACGATTTCCGCGAATGTCGTCAGTCCGATGCCAAGCATTCCGCGCCAATCGTCCAACTGTTCGAGATACCGATTGCCCTCGCCCACTTTCGCCAGCGCCTGGTGTATGTAGAACTTGAAGTACAACTCGCCGTGCGCGAGGCCGGCCGCCGACATGATCCGCAGCATCAACTCGCGCGCGTCCGAGCCCTGGACCACGTCCGCGAGCACCGCCAGGGTATTTGTGTGCTGCGAGAACTTCTGCTTCGCCGGAGTATCGGCGAACAGCTTCCGCCCCTCGTCCCAATACAGCGCGCGCACCGTTTCGCGCAGTTGCCGCTCGCGCTCGCTGTACACATTCGCGAGTTCGGAGATCCCGTGGGCTTTCTCGAGCGCCGCCGCCCAGCGGTAGGCCATCAGCAATTGCAGGTCGAACAGCGCCGCTCCGCCATCGGCCTCCTGCGGCGCATCGCCGTTCGGCCACTCCGGCACCCAATCGAAATATCGCCACCAGGGCAGGGAACCGAGCGACCCGTTCTCCTTCTGATACCCGGCGAAAAAGTCGAGCACGCTGCGTACACCGGGCAGCATGCGCTTCACGAACGGGACATCGTCCACATACCAGAAGTAGTCGTGGACCATCCCGACCCACCACAGAGCGAAGCCGGGGATGTATTGCTCGAGGCGCGTGGGATAGCGGCTCATGGTGCATCCGTCGCTCTGCCGCGAATCGTTCAGCAGGTCGATCGCATTCCGCATCAGCCGCGCATCGCCACTCTGAAACAGCGAGACCAGGCACTGAATCCGCGTGTCGCCCGCATACTGCAACTGCTCGTAATAGGGGCAATCCATATATGTCTCGTGCGCGCAGAGCCGCGCCGTGTGCCAGCCCACGTCGAGAATCCGATTGAGCCCGGGATCGCCGCCGCCATCGAACCTCGCGCGCCGCACGAACGGGTACCGGACGCTCGTGCCGCGCAATCCGTCGACCGTCACCGCGTCGTCCTTCGTTTCGATCTCGATGCGGATGTAGCGGTACGTGCGCCACCACAGGGGACGAAACACACGACGCGCGCCGCCATCGAGCGTGAACTCGTCGTAGTTGCCGATGAAGTCTTTGCCATCGACCTCATTGCGATTGCCCTTCTCGCGCGCCTTGTTGAACAGCGCCTCCGCGTAGCGTATGCGGATCACCGCGCCTTTGCCGCCCGACACCGTCAACTCGGGATAGGCCGTCGTCAGGTACGTCTGATCGAGGAGCAGCGTCGCCTTCGTGTTCGCGGCGGCGGTGCCCTTGCCATCCCATGCGATGCCCTGCGCGGTGCGCGCCACCATCGGCCGCTCCGCCGACTCTTCCATCATCGGAATCGTTCGCGGCACGAGCATCCAGCGCGTGTGTACATCGCGCGCTTCGCGTCCCGCGGCCGGCGCGATCACTGCCGCCGTTGCCCAAGCCGAATCGTCGAACTCCAGCCCCGCCCATCCCCACGGATGCCGCGCCGCCTCCACGCGATCGCCCGGACCCGCCACGTAATAGCCGCGCACATCGCCGCTCGTCGTAACTGCCGGCGAGTACGACTCATCGCGCGCGCACTTCCACGACGCACCGGTATCCACCACCCGCTCCGCCGCCGTATCGCCCTGCAGCAGGAAGCCCGTCTGCAGGGTGATCTGCGCCTCCGGCGCGTGCTCGCCGAAATTCCACACCACTGCCGCGATCACATTGCGCCCGGCCCGCAGAAATCCTGTGATCTCCACCGTCTCATAGCGCCAGTGAAACAGATCGCCGCGCGCCGGACCCCACGCCACACGCTGCCCGTTGACGAACAACTGATAGCGATTGTCCCCGCTCGCATGCCCGACGAACTTCTCTGGCCGAGCCGCCAGCTCGAATGTCTTGCGGAAGCGGTACACGCCGTACTCCGTCGCCGGAGCCTTCGGCGCGGCGATCCACTGCGCGCTCCACGTGCTTCGAAGCAGCGACTGTCCTCGTAGCAATGGACTCGCTCCGGCGGCCAGCAGAAAGCCGCGCCGCGTAACGTCGTTGAAGTTGTGCATGTTCCCCTACCAGACCCGGCACGCGTTCGCGCGGACCATCGGCTGCCCGACCTTGCAGGAGAACGCCTTGGCGAACTCCGGCATGTTGCTCACCACGCCGTTGATGCGATACTCGTCGGGCGAATGCGGATTGTTGATCGCGTTCGCCCGCTTGCTCTCCGGACGCTCATCGCCGCAATCCCACTGCGCAAACCCGAGGAAGAATCGCTGCGCCGGCGTGTACCCGCCCACCGGCTCGAGCTTTTTGGCGGCCGTCGCGCTCTTCCACGCGTTGTACGCCAGGATCAGTCCGCCCAGGTCCGCGACATCTTCGCCGAGCGTCAGCTTGCCGTTGATCTTCACTTCGTCCACCACCGTGTACTGCGAATACTGATCGCTGATGCACGTCGCGCGCTTGATGAACTCATCGGCGTCCTTCTTCGTCCACCAGTCCTTCAGATTGCCCTTCGCGTCAAACTGGCGGCCCTCGTCGTCGAACCCATGCGTCAGCTCGTGCCCAATCGTGCCGCCGGTGTTGCCGTAATTCGGCGCGTCGTCCATTTTCAAATCGAAGAGCGGAGGCTGTAGCACGCCGGCTGGAAAATTCATATCGTTGGTCTGCGGATTGTAATACGCATCCACCGTCGGCGGCGTCATGAACCACTCCTTGCGATCGACCGGCTTACCGATCTTCTCCAACTGCCGCCGCGATTCGAACTCGGTAGCCCGCTGCACATTTCCCGCGAAGTCGCCCGCGGAAATCGAGAGCGCACTGTAATCGCGCCACCGGTCCGGATACCCGATCTTGTTCACCATCGCGTGCAGCTTCTCAAGCGCGCGCTTGCGCGTCGGTTCGCTCATCCAGGGCAGTTGCTTGAGATCGGCCTCCATCGCTTTTTCGATCTGACTCACCATCGCCAGCGCCTGCCCCTTCACGTCTCCCGTGAAGGTCCGCGCGACGAAGACCTGCCCGAGCGCCTCGCCCAGATTGCGGTCCACCAGTTTCACGCACTTCTTCCAGCGCGGCTGTAGTTCGAGCGTGCCATTGAGGTGTTTGCTGAAAAAATCGAAATCTTCTTTCACGAACGCCGCCGAAAGGTACGGCGCGCGATTGTGTGCCGCGTGCCAGCGCAGGTACGTCTTCCAATCCGACAGGCTTCGCGTCTTGAGCTGCTTCTCGAGCTCCACGTAGAATGCCGGCTCGGTGACGTTCAGCATCGCCGGCGCCGGCAGTCCGGACGCTTTCCAGTACGGGGCCCAGTCGAACGATGGCGTCATCGCTTCGAGCTTCGCGCGCGTCATCTTATGAAACTGCTTGTACGGATCGCGGAGTTCCACCGTCGTCAGGCTGGCCTTCGCCAGCGCCGTCTCGATCTCCATGACCATTGCCGCTTCGCGCGCCGCGTCCGCCGCACTGTCGCCCAGCAGCTCGAACATGCGTGCGACATGCTGCACGTACTTCGCGCGCGTCTCTACGGATTTCGCGTCATCCTTCGTGTAGTAGTCGCGATCCGGCAGTCCGAGCCCGCCGGATGACGCGAACGCGATCATGCTTTCGGAATTCGCGAAGTCCTGCGAGGACCCAAAGCCGAACAGCGCGTTCGTCCGCGCCGAGAGTAAATGCAGACGGCCCAGTACCGCAGGGAGGTCTTTCAAAGCGGTTATCGACTGGATCGCATCCACGTCGCCCTTTAGCGGCCCGGCCCCCGCGCGTTCGACTGCTGCCTCATCCATACACGCGCCGAAGAAATCGCCGGTCTTCTGCTCATTAGCGGTACGCGTCGGCGATGCCTTCGCCGCTTCTTCCAGCACGCCCCACAGGAACTGCATGTTCTCCTGCGCCATTTTGCCGTAGACACTCCAGCGCGGCTGATCGGCCGGAATCGGATTGATCTTGTTCCAATTCCCGCACGCGTACCGGTAGAAATCCACGCACGGGTCGACGGCCTTGTCCACGAATGCCGGTTCCAGGCTCGGTGTGTAGGGCAGGGAAGCCAGCGGACGTTGCTGCGCGTGCATCGCCGCGCCGGCGTAAATCAGAATCGCAGGAATTCGCTTCACGCCCGCAGAGTATCACACGAGAACATGTCAAAATACGGAGGAGGGGACCGTTTGAGGATTGCTGTGAGCCTGTTGGCGGTGTGCTGCGCCGCCCCCGTTTTCTGCCAGACGCGCGTCGATTACGACCGTCAGGTCCATCCGATTCTCGCCGCGAAGTGCTGGGCCTGCCACAGCCAGGAAAAGCGCTCCGGCGGATTTTCACTCGCGACCTACACCGACCTTCTCGAAGGCGGCCGAAGCGGTGCCGCCATCAAGCCGGGCAACAGCGCCGGGAGCCTCCTACTCCTCCGCGCCAATGGGAGCCGCGCCCCGCGCATGCCGCTCGGCGGCGCGCCGCTCGCCGCTGCGGAGCTCGCCACGATCGCCGCGTGGATCGATGACGGCGCACGCGCTACGCCTGCTTCCGCACCCGCGAAACCCAAGTGGGAAGCGCCGCTGACCCTCACCTCTCCCGCCATCCCGCCCGCCGTCTGGCCCGCGTGGACGTCGCTGCTCGATCGCTTCACGGCCGCCTATCTGGCCAGTCACAAAATCGCCGAACCGCAAAGCGTCACCGACGCCATCTTCGCCCGCCGCGCCTGGCTCGATGTGACCGGACTTCTCCCGGCGCCCGCAGACCTGCGCGCCTTCCTCGCCGATACCGGGGCCGGCAAGCGCGAGCGCCTGGTCGAGTACCTGCTCTCGCTCGATCAGCAGTACGCCGAAAACTGGATCTCGTTCTGGAACGACCTTCTACGAAACGACGAGGGTGTCAGCTACTTTTCCGAAACTGCCTCGCGAAAAACGATCACCCCGTGGCTGCTCGGCGCGCTGAAATCCAACTTGCCTTACAACCAGTTCGTCGCGCAGTTACTCAATCCTGTCGCACCTTCCGATCCCGCGGGCTTCCTGATCGGCGTCAACTGGCGAGGCACGGTCAATGCCTCCCAGACCCCTGCCATGCAGGCCGCGCAGAACACCGCGCAGATCTTCCTCGGCATCAATCTGAAATGCAACTCTTGCCACGATAGCTTCATCAGTAAGTGGAAGCTGAAGGACGCTTACTCGCTCGCCACTTACTTTTCCACCGAAGAGAAGTTACAGCTCTACCGCTGCGACGTCGCGCAGCCCGAGTACGCGGAGCCCATGTTCCTCTTCCCCGAACTCAATCGCGCACCCGCATCCCACTCACAGGCCGACCGCCGCGCCGCAGCCTCGGCGATCTTCACCGACCCGCGCAATGGACGTCTCGCGCGCACCGTGGTCAACCGCATCTGGCATCGCCTGCTCGGCCGCGGCATCGTCGAGAATCCCGATGAGATGGATGGCGAGCCGTGGAGCCCCGAGCTGCTGGACTGGCTCTCCGCGGATTTCGCCGCGCACAACTACGATCTCAAGCGCCTTATCTCGGTCATCCTGACGTCGCGCGCTTATCAGATGCCCGCCGTCGCCGCTACCAGCCAGCCCGCGCGCGAGTATACTTTCCGCGGACCCGAACTCCGCCGTCTCACCGCCGAGCAGTTCGCCGACGCGATCGGCCAGATCACCGGCGATTGGCGCGTCTATCAGCCGCCGACGCCGGCCGATGCCGCAGCCCCTCCGCCCGGCATCTACACCCGGGATTGGCACATCGCGGCCAACCCGCTCACCCGCGCCCTCGGACGCCCGATCCGCGATCAGGTCTACGGCACGCGCGATAGCGCCGCCACCACGCTACAGGCGCTCGAGCTGGTGAATGGTGAGACGCTCACCCACTTGCTGATGCGCGGCGCGCGCAAGATGCTCGGCGAACTTCCGCCCGAACCGGTCAGCGTCTTCAACAAGCCCATTTCGAATCGGACCCCCGCTGAGTTCGACGTCGATATCTCGCATGCTTCCAAACTCTTCCTGCTGGTGCAGGACACCGGATCTTACTCTCCGGAGAAAGTAGAAGCCGCCTGGCTGAAGCCGGAACTCATCGGCCCGAAGGGCATAACTCCGCTAACGTCACTCAAGGCCGCCGGCGAACCCGACCTGCGCTCCGCCGACCTCGACGCGCTCCGCGTCAAGACACCTTCGCGTCTCGTCTACGACATTGCCGGCAAAGGCTTCACGCGTCTCCACGGCGCGGCCGGTATCGAAAATCGCGAGATCACTTCCGATGTCAATCCGCGCACGCGTTTCTTCATCTTCCTCGAAGAGCCCACGATGGATCGCCTCACGCGCGTCGCTCCCGAAACTCCCGTCCCCGCTCTCCCGGCCGTCAAGACCTCTGCCGAAGCGATCGATCGCGTTTTCTGGTACGCCCTTGGACGCGCGCCTTCCGCCGCCGAGCGTGACGCCGCGCAAACAACCGCAACCTCCGCCGACGGCCTCGCGGACCTTCTGTGGGCCGTCCTGATGAAACCCGAATTTCAACTCATCCGCTGAGCGCCTATGATCCCCGAAGCAATCACCCGCCGCAATTTCCTTACCTCCGCCGCCACGCTCGCGGCGCTCGCCGGACGCGCGCCCCAAGTTCTGCACGCCGCCGCGCCCGCCGCGACTGCCGACGCCGTGATCGTCATCTGGATGGCCGGTGGCATGGCACAGACCGAGACCTTCGACCCGAAACGCTACACGCCTTTCGCGCCCGGCGTGCGCACCGAGCAGGTTCTCAGCACCTTCCCCGCGATCGATACCGCGGTCGACAACATCAAGTTCTCGCAGGGACTGGAACGGATCGGCAGCGTGATCGATCGCGGCTCTGTCATCCGGACTTTTCAGGCCGCGGACCTGGGCTTCATTCTCCACTCACGCCATCAATACCACTGGCACACCGGGTACATCCCGCCGCAGACCGTGGCCGTGCCGCACCTCGGCGCCGTGATCGCGAAGACGCTTGGACCGCGCAATGCGACCGTTCCCCCGTTCGTCGCCATTGGGCAGGATCTCGAACTCGGCGCGGAAAGTCCCGCGCTGAAATCCTTCCACACCGGTGGATTCCTTGGTTCCGAATTCGGCCCCTTCCTTATTAAGGATCCGCAGGACGCCGCCTCCGCCGTCCGCCCTCCCGCCGAACTCGGCGCACATCGTTTCACTTCGCGCCGCAAGCTCTACGAAGCGTTGCTCGCTCGCGAGCCCGTCTATCAGTACGCCGGCGATTTTCAGCGCGAGTCTCTGATGCGCTCGATGGACGCCGCCGATCGCCTGCTCACCTCGCCTTCCG
>JAOAPT010000190.1 GCA_025463045.1 Candidatus Solibacter sp. | reverse complement strand
CTCCGAAATCGGTCAGGTCGCCGTCGGCGGCGTCGTCATGCTGCTTGTCGCCGCCGTGCTCGAAGGTGTCTTCCGTCAAACCATTGCCAATACCGATCAGCGCCTCATGATCGCGCTCGCGAGCCTCTTCTTCTGGGTCGCGTACTTCACCCTTGCCGGAAGGAGACGGCCAGCATGAGCGGAGCCGGCACCCCATTTTCCGCGGCAACGGCCGGCAGCGTCATCCGCGCGGAGCGCCGCCTGATGCCGCCCGAAGGCGTGCCGCTGCGCATCGAGATCGCCGAACCCGGAGAACGCATCGCTGCCTTCCTCGCCGACATCGTCTTCTCCACCCTCGGCGCCGTCGCGATCATGCTCGTCGGCGTGCTGTCCTCGGCCGGCGTGCAGTTCACCCTCCCCATCACACTCTTTCTTTCGTTCCTGGTGCGCAACGCGTACTTCCTCTTCTTCGAGCTCTATTGGGGAGGCATCACTCCCGGCAAGCGCCTGTTCGGCCTGCGCGTGATCGATCGCCGCGGCGGGCCGCTCCGCGCCGGCGCCATCGTCGCGCGCAATCTCACCCGCCAGGCGGAGTTCTTCTTCCCTCTCGAAATGCTGCTCGTCACTCGCGGCTGGGCCTGGTCGCCCGGCGACATTCTGCCCGCCGCCGTGTGGATCGGCGCCATGATCGCCATCTATTACCGCACGGCGGACCGTCTTCGCCTCGGCGACCTGATCGGTGGAACGATGGTGATCGCCGTCCCCAAGCGCATTCTCGCCGAGGACCTCGCCGCCCCCACGCAGGCCTTCCAGTTCACGCCCGAGCAGTTACAGCACTACGGCGTCAAGGAACTCCAGGTCCTCGAAGACGTCCTCCGCCAGCACCACAACACCGAGTCCGCGCGCCTTCGCCGCGAAATCTCCGACCGCATCCAGCACCGCATCGGTTGGCCCAAGCCCGTCGGCGGCCGTGATATCGAAGTTTTCCTCCGCGACTTCTACACCGCCCAGCGCGCTTTCCTCGAATCCCGAAAGAATCTCGGCGACGAGCGCCCCGACAAATTCCATCGCGGCCCGTCCGCGTAAGACAGGCGATCGCCTTTCGTCGCCTGTCAACGCGCCGCCGCGAAGCGCCAACCCCTAATCAAACACCGACGCAATCTCGTCGATCCCAATGCCGTCACGAACCGCCCTGAGATCGTGATACAAAATCGCCGCATACACTGCGGTGTAACTCCCCGAAAGCACCTGCCACACCCAGGTAGCGAGTTGCTTGGGCAGCGACGCCGCCCCGCCCGGCATCGCCGCCTGAATGGTCAGCGTGACCACGAAGATAATCACCAGCCACGCCGCCGCCGCGCCCATAATTGGCCAGCGGTGCCCGGTGGTCAGATCCGCGCTGCGATGCATGCTCTCGATCGGCCCCAGCCGCTCCACCACGCAAGCGGGCAGCACTACGGCAAACGCCGCGATCGCGATCAACCCCGGAACGATACAAAGCAGGAACCCTACCCCGATCACCAGTCCTGTCAGGACCGAGCTGAGAATCACCGGAAAGAGCCGTCCCACTCCTTGCCGGAATGACTCCGCGGCACTCACCGGGCGTCCGCGCAAATCCTGGAACGCCGCAAACACCACGATCGCCTGGGCGAACGAAGTCAGAATAAATTGCAGCAGCCCGATACCCGCCGTAACCATGGTCCCCTGCGCCACCACAGCCACGCCAGTGAGATCCGAATTCATCCTCTGCCAGTACAGTGTCAGCACCAGCGGAAGTACCTCCGCAATGCCGACCAGCAAGACAAACGTTAGAAAGTGCCGCGAGAGAACATTCCACGATCGAATGATGACTTCACCGATCCGGAACTCTACCGGCTGACGGTAATCGAGAATCGAAAGAGGCGTCACGGACCTACAGTGTAACTGCTCCCGCTACGCTTCGCCTCCATAGTGGGAGTTCGTGCTCCTCACAATTACTATCACCGACACTCCGGCTACCGATCTCGGATTCTTACTCCACAAGAATCCCGCTAACCCACTCGGGAGCGGCACGGGCGTGTTGCCGTAGACCACCGTCGCCTTACGGGCGGGGCTCTGGCGCAGATGGTGGATCGCGGCGGTAAGGGATGCGACTCCGGCGGCTCCGACGGCGGCGTACTGACGCTGGATTAACTCGAGCGCTGCGCACGGCTCCAAAGGAATCCTGCAGCCCGCGATCAAGTGCCGCGGACGCGAGTACCTGCGCATCGTTTACGGACCCGAATACACGGCGGACGATCAGCTACCCCGCCTGCGCGCCCGCGGACTCTCCGGCAAACGCTCGCTCGCCGCCCGTGAATTCGCCCTCGGCATCGAAGCCCTCGAGCGCTTTGTCGCCCGCGAACCCCTGCGCCGCGTCCACGAATGCGTCTTCGGCGTCCTCGCACTCGAAAGCGAACCCGTCGACCCGCGTCTTTAGCGCTTCGGCATCAACCTCGCCGCTTCGCTCGCCAACTACACGCGGCTGGAACAGGTGAAGCGGTAAGATTCAAGGCGGGGAGAAACGCGTTGATCCATTCGCACACCATCGAAATACCGCATACCGTCGATGCGGGGACGCAGATTCCGGTGACGACCATCACGGGCGCGCATCCCGGGCCGGCACTGGCACTGATCGCCGGTAATCACGGCTACGAATACCCGCCGATTCTCGCATTGCAGGAATTGCGCGCCCATATCGACACCGGCGCCTTGTCGGGCACGCTGATTCTGGTGCATGTCGCCAATATGCCTTCGTTCCTGGGGCGGACGGTGTACTTCAGCCCGGTGGACGGGAAGAATCTGAATCGCGTTTACCCCGGGCAGGCCGATGGCACCGTCTCGCAGAGGATCGCCTACGCGATTACGCGGGAAGTCATCGAGAAGTCCGACTACGTGCTCGATCTCCACTGCGGCGACGGCAATGAATCGCTCCGCCCCTACGTGTACCAGGCGGTGACGGGCGACCCGAAAATGGACGCGGACGTGCAACGCCTGGCGCTGGCCTTCGGGATCGACCACATCTTGATCGACCGCGGCCGTCCGACGGATCCCGCGCAATCCCTATACTGCTCGACGACGGCGATCACGCGCGGCAAGCCGGCGATCGTGGTGGAGAGCGGACTCCTCGGCCAGTGCGACACCGAATCGGTACGACAAATCGTGCACGGTGTCCGCGGGGTGATGCGTGAGTTAAAGATGACGGCGGACGGTCCTCCACCCGTGGATCGGCCCGTGTATCTCGAGCCTTCTGCGGTGGTGCCGAGTCCAGCCACGGGAATCTTGTATCCACTCGTGGAACGCGATCAGGTGGTGGCGAAGGGAACAGTCCTGGCGCGGATCACGGATTTCTTCGGCGTCGAGATCGCGCTCGTCGAAGCTCCGATCGCCGGCAAAGTGCTGTACGTGGTGGCGACTCCTCCGATTGTGAAAGGCCAACCAGTGGCTTGCGTCGCAACCCCGCAAGCTCTATCCATCTAGCTCCGGTTCGATCTGCGCCAGCGTCGCAGAAGGACAGAGATCTCAGCAGCCGGAAGTCCGGTGGGGAACGGGACGGGCGATAATGCCGTGAGGGAGAGGCACACCATGAGCACAGCGCTGGTTACCGGCGGCGGCCGG
>JAOAPT010000174.1 GCA_025463045.1 Candidatus Solibacter sp. | reverse complement strand
CCGTTATTGTCGCCCATTGCGAACCGTGCGGCTTCATCCAATCTGTAAAATCCCAGGTAAGTCCCTGCCGCATCATGGGCCGCATCATTGGCGGGAGCATTGGCCGGAGCATGGGCCGGGATCATGGAACGAAGCGGTAGCCGACGCCGTGGACGGTGAGGAAGTGTTTGGGGGTATTGGCATCCGGTTCGAGCTTCTGGCGCAGTTTGACAACGTGGGCGTCGACGGTGCGGGTGTTGGGAAAAAACTCGTAGCCCCACACGGAATTCAGGATCATATCGCGGGTCAGGGGGCGGTCCGGATTGTGCAGGAAATAGGTGAGGAGGTTGTACTCCGCCGGAGTCATCTTCAGGTCCTCGCCCTTGCGCTTGACGATGCGGCGCTCGAAATCCACCTCGACTTCGGAGAAGTGGACGACCTTGCGCGCATCAGCGGAAGCGCGGCGGAGAACGGCGCGAATGCGGGCCATCAACTCGCGGGTGCCGAAGGGTTTAACGACGTAATCGTCGGCGCCGATTTCGAGGAGCAGGACCTTATCGAGCTCGTCGTCCATGGCGCTGAGGACGATGATGGGGGTGGTCACGCGCGCGGCCCGGAGTTGCTTACAGATTTCGGTACCGCTCATCCCGGGGAGCCGGAGATCCACCAGGACGAGATCGGGCTTGGTGGTGATGGCTTTGTCAAAGCCTTCGCGGCCGTCGCCGGCTTGAACCGCGCCATAGCCTTCCTGCTCAAGCATGACGACAATGGTGTCACGCAGGCTTTCGTCGTCGTCGATTACGAGAATCGTCTGCATTGCTTGCAAGTATGATTGTAGCCGATCCAACACACGGTGCCGACGGGCCTTGATATACTCAGCCCACGGGATGAGGGGCCCTTTTGCCTGCCATGAGAATCACCGTAATCGGTACGGGGTATGTAGGAACGGTCACCGGCGCATGTCTGGCATACCTTGGGCATCACGTAACGTGCGTGGACACGGACGCGGCGAAGATCGCGCGACTGCAACGGGGTGAATCGCCGATCTACGAACCGTACCTGGAAGCGATGCTGTCTTTGGGCGCGGAACGGGGCGGGCTGGCGTTCAGCACGGAGATCAGCGATGCGGTGCGCGCGAGCGACGTGATTTTCATTGCGGTGGGCACGCCGCCGCTGCCATCTGGCGAGGCAAACCTCAGCTATCTGGAAGCGGCCGCGCGGAGCATCGGTTCGTCGATGGACAACTCGCGATTTCGCGTGATCGTCAACAAATCGACGGTACCGGTGGGCTCGGGAAACCTGGTGGAAGCGCTGGTGCGCGAGGGCATCGGAGAGGCTCGGGCAGGAGAGCGGATTCGCTTCGGCGTGGCGAGCAATCCCGAGTTTTTGCGCGAAGGGTCGGCGGTGGCGGATTCGCTTTATCCGGACCGGATCGTGGTGGGCGGAGATGCGGCGACGCTGGCGGTGATGCGGCAGTTATACGAACCGCTGGTGGCGCAGGTGTTCACGCCGCCGCCGGGCGTGCCGCGTCCATCGTCGATGATTTCGGTGCCGCTGTTGACGACATCGCTGACGAGCGCGGAAATGATCAAGTATGCCGCGAACGCGTTCCTGGCGATGAAGATCGGCTTCGCCAACGAGATCGCGAATATTTGCGAGCGGGTGGGGGCGGAGGGTCCGGAGGTGATGGCGGGGATCGGCCTCGATTCGCGCATCGGCGCGAAGTTCCTCAATCCGGGAGTGGGCTGGGGCGGAAGCTGCTTCGGCAAGGACATTCAATCGCTGCTGCACACGGCGCGCGAGTATGGGTATTCGAGCAAGCTGCTGGAGGCGTCGCTCGAGGTGAATACGGCGCAGCGGCAGATGGTGATCCAGAAGCTGCAGGAGAAGCTGTTCATCCTCAAGGGGCGGACGATCGGGCTGCTCGGGCTGGCGTTCAAGCCCGACACGGACGATCTGCGCGATGCTCCGGCGCTGCATATTGCGGAGCGCCTGATGCAGATGGGGGTGCGGGTGAAGGCCTACGACCCGATCGCGAATAGGGCGTGCCGCGAACAGCGTCCCGACCTGAAGATGCGGTACTGTGACACTCCGAAAGAGTTGGCGTCGGGAGCGGACGCGCTGGTGCTTGTAACGGAATGGCGCGAGTTCCACAATCTGGATTTGGCGGAGTTGGCGGGGCTGATGAATAGTCCGATTCTGATCGACGGGCGAAATTTCTTCGTGCCGGAGACGGCGATTGCGGCGGGCTTCGACTACTCGGGAATCGGACGATGCACGAGGGCGCGCGCGGTGAGAGTGGAGACGGTGGCGAGCTAGCGCGAAGGTTACGCCCCTGACAGGCGGGGCTCTGAATGGGCTCGGCAGTTAGGGCAGCGCGCCTTGCGGGGCTGAGGATGTGACCGGACGGTTACATCGGTCCGGACCGATGACCACGGCTCCCTTGCTCGCCAAAGCGCGAGTCACGGTCGCGGCTCGGATTGGGGACTCGGCGGATTCGACGGGCCGGAAGAGCGTGGGCACTCCAGAGCGGTCGCAGCGTTATTTTACCGTGTGGCTGTCTTCACGGATGGTAA
>JAOAPT010000131.1 GCA_025463045.1 Candidatus Solibacter sp. | reverse complement strand
ACGCGCTCGAGGTGATCGACGACGATCACGGGCAAAGGGAGCTTCCTGCTTTCCAGCTTGAGGCCGAGTTGGGTGGCGACGGCGTCGAAGATGGTCGGCCCGGGATCGTCGGGTGGCGGAGTTGTGGTGGGGGTCCAGTCGAGTTGGAAATCGTAGGCACCCTGGAGGCCCGTCTGGTCTACGACGGGGACGGGGAAATCGCGCGGGGCGAGTTCCTGCAGGTAGTCGGCGAGGACGGAGATCGGGAGATGGCGGCACTCGACGCGACGCTGTCCGGGCGCGGCCTGGCCGGGAAGGCAGCGCTGTGCGCTGAGGAGCGCGGCGTCGGATGGCTGGAGCTTCGGGCCGGACTTGCCGATGACGAGCGCGTAGGCGGGCAGCACTTTGTGATCCGCGTGGACGGCGAGCTTGAAGCGCTCGGCAAGCAGGGTCTGGAGCATGCGGCGGGACTCATCCTGGGGCGCTTTCTCCGGGGCTTTGGCAACGATGTCGTAGCGGTCGGAATCGACCCAATTCGGCGCGCCGGTGAGAGCTTCGGGGCGGAGGTGAAAGGCGAAGAGGAGGAGCACCTTCATCGGGACGTTATGCATCACGAGCTTGCCGCCGGGCTGGAGGTCGATGGACATGCGGAGTTCGCCTGACTTGTTCGCGCTGAGGGCCGCGACTTCGATGGCGGGTGGTGCCTGGGTGAACGCGGGAGCGAGCAGGACGAGCGCGGCGATGAGAAGGCGTGCCGGCATGACGCTGCCTACCGCGCGAAGGCGACCTTGCCGCCGACGATGGTGTAGACGATGTCGGTCGCCAGAATTTCGTCCTCGGGAATCGTGAGAATGTCCTTCGAGAGCACGGTGATGTCGGCGAGCTTGCCGGTTTCAAGCGAGCCTTTGGTCTTCTCCTCGAACGCGGCGAAGGCGTTGTTCAGCGTGTAGGACTTGAGCGCTTCCATGCGCGACATGCGCTGGTCGGGGTAGAAGACGGTGCCGTCCTTGAGCTTGCGGCTGACGCTCGCGTAATAGCTGGCGAGGGGGCTGACGTCTTCCACGGGAGCGTCGGTGCCGTTGCCGACGATGGCGCCGGTCTTCATGAGCTTCTGCCAGACGTAGGCACCTTCCTCGGCGCGCTTGGGGCCAAGCCGGAGCAGGACGTAGGGTGCGTCGCTGGTGCAGTGGACGCCCTGCATCATGGGGATGACGCCGAGCTGTCCGAAGCGCGGGATGTCCTGCGCGCTGATGTGCTGGGCGTGCTCGACGCGCCAGCGGAGGTCCTTCTTCTCGGGGTGCGCTTTGAAGGTCTCCTCGAAGATATTGAGCGTCTCGCGATTGGCGCGGTCGCCGATCGCATGCACGCAGAGCTGATAGTTGTGCTGGATGGCGAGCTCGGCGGTCTTGCGGATATCGGCGGGGTCGTCGGTGTTGAGGCCGCTGCTCTCGGGCTTGTCGGTGTAAGGTTCAAGGAGCCAGGCGCCGCGCGAGCCGAGGGCGCCATCGATCGCGCGCTTGACGCCGCGCACGGTGAAGTAATCGCCGATGGTGCGATAGCGGTCCATGTTGGCGGCGAGCTGATCGTTGGGGACGCGGGCCATCATCCAGATGCGCATGCGGAGCTGGTGATCGTCGGCCATTTTCTTGAGGACGTCGATGGTGGAGAAGGGGGATCCGGCGTCCTGGAAACTGGTGATGCCTTTGGCGAGCGATTCGTCGATGGCGAGCTTGATGGCTTTGTCGAGTTCGGCGCGGCGATCGGCGGCGGAGCGCTTGGCTTCATAGTCGGCGCGGGCGCGCGAGATGACGCCGCTGGCGCGTTCGCGGAGGAGTCCGGTGGGATTGCCCTTGGCGTCCTTGAGGATCTCGCCGCCGCTGGGGTTGGGGGTTTGGGGCGTGACTCCGGCGAGTTCGAGGGCCTTGCCGTTGACGAAGGATGCGTGCCCGCTGGCGTGGGTGAGGACGACGGGGTTGTTGGGCGAGACCTTGTCGAGCGAGGCGTGGAGCGGGAAGCCTTCGACGTTGGGATTGGGGGCGGCGGTCCACTTGGACTGGTGCCAGCCGCGGCCGACGATCCACTCGCCGGGCTTGGCCTGTTTGACAGCGCGCGCGACCTGGGCGACGATGTCGTCCCAGGTGCGGGCTTCGCGGAGGTCGAGGCCCATGCGGAATTCGCCGACTCCGGTGAAGTGTCCGTGGCCTTCGATGAAGCCGGGGATGGCGAGCTGGCCGTGAAGGTCGATGACTTTGGTGTTGGGGCCGATCCAGCGCGCGGCGGCGGAGTCGGGTCCGAGCGCGGTGATCTTGTCGCCGCGCACCGCGATGGCCTGGACGGTGGGGGCGGCGGCGTTCATGGTGACGATCTTCCCGTTGCGAAGGACGAGGTCGGCGGGTTGGGCGAAGAGGGCGGCGGCGGAAAGGAAGAAGAAGAGGGTTGCGCGCATGGAGATTAGGATACTGGATTGGGATATAGTTTTCGCATGCGAATCCTCTTCGCGGTTATGTTCCTGGCGTCAGTGGCGCACGCGGCGGACTCTCCGGCGTTTTCGGTAGCGTCGGTGAAGGCGAGTGCGCGGATAGTGGGGAAGGATTATCGAAAGCCAATCACGGTGGGCGAGGACCGGGTGAGCGGGCACAACGTCAGCCTGAAGGACCTGCTGATCGTGGCGTACGGGATGGAGCCGTTCCGGATTTTGGGGCCGGGGTGGATCGATGACAACGAATATGACGTCGAGGCGCGGGCAGACGGGCCGATCACGCGGGAGCAGATGCGCGGCATGCTGCAGCGGCTGTTGACGGAGCGGTTCCAGATCGCGTCGCATCGCGAGCCGAGGATGGTGAAGGCGCATATGCTCGAGATCGAGAGGAGCGGATTCAAGGCACTCCCTCGGATCACGAAGGGGTTCCATGTGGACACGAAGGAACTCGCGAGACTGATCTCGATCCAGTTGACGATTCCGGCGATCTCCGATCCGACGCGGCCGTCGATGGCGAGTGGTCCTCCGGTGCCGGTGTTCGACAACACGGGGCTGACGGGAATCTACGATTTTCCGGTCGACATCTCACCGAGTCCGGGCGAGGACATGTACGAAGTGTGGCAGCGGAGACTCCACGAGGTGGGGCTGCGACTCAACAGCAGGCAGGTGAGCGTGACGTATGTGGTGATCGATCGCGCGGAGAAGGTTCCGACGGCGAACTGAGCGCTATTCCTGGCGCAGCGCGTCGATGGGATCGAGACGTGCGGCGCGCCTCGCGGGGATCCACGCGGCGAGAGCGGCGATCAGGAGGAGGACCATCGCGGCGACGGCCAGCAGGCCGTAGTCGGCGGGGGCGAAGGCGTAAATCAGGGTGCGCAGGGCGCGGGCGGTGAACCAGGCGCACAATCCGCCGGTCAGGGTGCCGGCGAGCAAGAGGCCGGCGACGTCGCGCAGCATCAGGCGCGAGACCGTGCCGCGGGCGGCGCCGAGCGCGAGCCGGATGCCGATCTCCTGCGTGCGGCGCTCGACGGAATACGACAGCACGCCGTAGATCCCGATGGCGACGAGCACGAGCGAGAGCGCGGCGAAGCAGCCCGCGAGGGTGGAGAGCAGGCGGTCGTTACCAAGCTTGGAATCGACGATCTCGTCGAGCGGGCGGATGGTGCCTACGAGGACGTTGGGGTCGATCTCGCGGACTGCGGCGCGGATCGCGGGGATGAGTGGCGCGGGATTGCCGGACGGGCGAAGAACGGCGGCGGTGATGGGCGCGGGTTCCTGTTCCAGCGGGACGTAAAGGATGAAGCCGTGCGGCTCGCGCGGATTGCCGAAGCGGACGTCACGGGCGACGCCGACGATCTCGATCGCGTGGCGCGCGTCGTATTCGCGGGATTCCGAGAGCGTGCGGCCGATGGGGTTGGCGACGCCGAACAGCGCGTGCGCGGCGGCTTCGCTGAGGACGGCGACGCGGGGCGTGCCGGTGCGATCGGAGGCTTCGATGGGGCGTCCGGCGGTGAGCGGGATGCGCATGGATTCGAAGTAGCGCGGGGAGACGTGAACGATGCGTGTGAAATCGCCGGACTGCGCGGGGCGGGTCACGGTCGCGAGATGGGACGTGTGCTGCATCGCGCCCATGGGGCCGAAGGCGAGGACGGCGGCGGAGCGAACTCCGGGCAGCGCGTTCAGGCGATCGTACAGCGGCTGGCGGAGCGCGGTGTTGCGCTTCATCAGGGCACGGTTGAATTCGACGGGGAGATCGACGACGAGCGTGCCTTCGCGCTGGAATCCGAAATCCTGATGGCGGAGATTCCATAGGGAGCGGGCGAGGAGGGCGGCGCCGCTCAAGAGGACGAGCGAGAGGGTGAGCTGCGCGACGACGAGCAGACGGCCGAGCGCGTGGCGCGAGCGACTGGCGGTCATCCCGCGGCGGGTGGACTGCAGGGCGGAGTGAACGTCGACGCGCGTGGCGGCGATCGCCGGGGCGAGTCCGAAGAGGCAGGTGGCGAGCAGCGCGAGAGCGGCGGTGAAGACGAGGATGCGCCAGTTCGGCTGTAGCGAGAGGCGCCACTTTTCGTCGAGCGACGCCCAGGCGACGAGGGCGCGCGCTCCGCGGAGGGCGAGGGGCAGCGCGGCGAGCGTGCCGAGCGCGGTGATCACGAAGCACTCGGTGAGCAACTGGCGGGTGAGGCGGGCGCGTCCGGCGCCCATCGCGAGGCGGACTCCGAATTCGTGGGTGCGCGCGGCGGCGCGACTGAGAAGGAGGTTCGCGAGGTTGACACACGCGATCAGGAGAACAAGGCTGACGATCGCCATCATGATCCACAAAGGCGTGCCGAAGCGCTCCTGGAGTTCGGCGATGCCGCGGCTGGCGGGCCAGATGCGGACGCGGTATTGGTGGCCGTCGGTGCGCGGGCTGAGGTTGGCCAGTGGGCGGTAGACGGCTTCGAGCGCCTGCTCGGCCTGGCGCGGTGTGACCTCGGGGCGGAGGCGCGCGAGGACGGCGAGCCACGAGGACGATGGGGCGTTCAGCCAATCCGACGGCATGACTTGCGGCTGGACGATGATCGGCAGCCAGACGTCGGGCGCGTTGCCGACGGTCTCGCCGAAGAACTCGGGCGGGGCGACGCCGATGATCGTCGCGGAGGCGTGGTTGAGCTCGAGCGACTGACCGAGGGCGGCGGGACTGCGGGCGAATTCGCGACTCCAGAACTCATCGCTGATGACAGCGACGGGAGGCACCGCGGGGCGATCGTCGTCGGCGGTGAAGATGCGGCCGAGGCGGGCGGTGACGCCAAGCGCCTGGAAATAATTTCCGGTGACGAGCGAGCCGCGCACGGAGCGTAGCGGTCCGCGTCCGCGCAGGACGGCCTCTCGGAGCGGGAATTCGCTGACGGCGAACATGCCGTCGAGCGCACTCTGATGGGCGGCGAGCTCTCGGTAGAGGGGATAGCTGACGTGAACAGGGTCGTTGCCGTCGAGCAGTTGGACCTGGACGAGCTGCTCGGGGTGGGGGACGGGGAGAGCGCGGTAGACGACGGCATCGAGCACCTGATAGATGGCAGTGTTGGCGCCAATACCGAAGGCGAGCGTGAGGATGGCGGCGGCAGCGAAGCCGGGGCTGTGGCGGAGTTGGCGCACGGCGTAGGCGAGGTCCTGGGCGAGCGTGTCGAAGAAGGGCGGGCGGCGCTGCTCGCGGTAGGTTTCGTGGAGTTGGGTGACGGGACCGAAGTCACGGCGGGCGGCGGCGCGGGCATCGGCGGGAGAGAGTCCGCGGCGCTCGTGGTCGGCGGCGAGAAGGTCGAGGTGCGCGGCGATCTCTTCGTCGAGCGCGGCGGGGGTGCGGCCGCGGGAGAGGAGGCGGGAGAGGAGGACGCGCAGGCGGGTCACAGTTCGGTCTCCAGGAGGCGCGTCATCATGGCGACAGTGCGGCTCCAGTTTTCGGCTTCGGCGGTGAGCTGTTTGCGGCCGGCGCGGGTGATGGAGTAGAAGCGGGCCTTGCGGTTGTTCTCACTCGCGCCGTATTCGCTGGAAATCCAGCCTTTTTGTTCGAGGCGGAGGAGCGCGGGATAGATTGTGCCTTGATTGAGTGCGAGAGAATCTTCGGCGACCTGTTCGATGCGGCGCGCGATGCCGTACCCGTGAAGCGGGCCGAGAGTGTCGAGGGTTTTGAGGACCATGAGGTCGAGCGTGCCGTAGGGAACTTCGGATCTGTTGGCCATCAACAGGAGCGTACGGCGATTCCTGTAGAAAGTCAACAGGGCAAGAAGGATTGCGCAGAGGAAAACACGCAGATAGAGGCAAGATCTACTTGTCGAAGGAGATGGAAGACTCGGCGGTGAACTTGCGATAGTCGTGGAAATCGACCACGTTCTTGTACTGAAGTTGCGGGGTCTTCATGCGTTGTTCGGCGCGGAGGGGCAGGAGGATGCGGCGGCCGCCGACTTCGGCCATATCGTAATCGACCATGTTGGATTGGGCGGTGATCGGGAAGTTCGTCGGAATGGACTCGGCTTCACCGGTGATGCGCATCACCATGCGGGTTTCGGCGTCGGCGTAGATGAAGCCGTGGCGGCCGGCGATCACGGTATTGCGGCCGTCGGGCGTGGCGCCGATGGAGATCTTGAAATGCGAATGTTCCTGAAGGGTGCGGTAGGAATACACGTGCGTCAGGCGTTTGCGAAGAAGCGTGTAGTGGTCCCAGAGGAATTTGGTTTCGCTTTCGGGGACGAAGATTTCGAGCAGCATGCTGCCGAAATCGCCCTCGGAGACGGCGCCGCCGGAGGATTCGTAGCCGCGTCCGGCGGCGTGTCCGTTGATGTGGGTGAGCTCGTATTTTTCGTGATTGCCGAAGTAGGTGAGCTTCACGGTAAGCGCGTCCTTCTGCTTCCAGGGGGGATAGGTGAGCGAGAAACGATCGGGCGTGAGGGTGAAGCGGTGGATGGATTCGGTGCAGATGAAATCCGGCAGCCCGGCGGTGTAATGCAAAGCGTTGCGGCTGATCTCGCGGAAGGCGGCACGCTGCTCGTCGATGGTGGGTGCGGGCGGCGGGGGCTTTAGCGGCGCGGTGGCGGCGGGCTTGCTATCGGCGGAAAATTCGCTCAGGTCATAGAGGGCGGCGACCGATTCCGGGCCGGCGCCCTCGCTCTCCAGTTCCTCGATCGTGCGTAGGTCGGGGTGTTCCGCGAGAGTGAGTTTCCGCAAATTGCCGGCGAGCGATTTATCGGCGGTATGGTGTTGGATGGCCGAGCGAACGGTGGCGATCAGGGTCTCGACAGAGGTTTCGGTGGATGCGGCGAGCGCGATGGTTGCCACCAGGAGTGCGAGGGGAAAGCGCATGGCCCTGGAGAGAGCCTACCAGACATTTCAGGCGGTCTGAAATTCCTGGCCGATGCGGCTGACGGCGACGCGGTCCGCGTGCTTGCCGGCGCACCCGTAAACACGCTCGATGGGTTCGAAGTACGGTTCGCGGCTGAGTTGGAAGGTCTGATGGTGAACCGGAAGAAAGTTCTCCGCGCCTGCCTGCTCCGCCATTGTCCACGCCTGTTCGGGCGTGCAATGCGCGTAGATCCAGGGGTCGTAGGCGCCGACCGGCATGATGGCGAGGTCGTAGGGGCGCGAGGTCTTGAGGCGGCGGAAATCGGTGAGAGCGGTGTCGCCGCCGAAGAGGATCCGGTAGCGGCCGGATTCGATGGTATAGCCATTGAAGCCGCGGTACGTGTCGTTGCGCATGCGTGCTCCCCAGTGGCGCACCTGAAAGGCACGAAGCGCGAGCGGGCCGACCTGCTTGCATTCGTCCCACCCGAGTTCATGCACGGCGGCGTAGCGCGGTGCGCGAAGCAGATCGGCGGTGGCCGATGCGGTGACGACGGTGGTACCGCGACTTTCCAGACGGCGGAGGCTGCGGATGTCGAAGTGGTCCATGTGGGCGTGCGAGAGCAGGACGACGTCGATCTTCGGCAGTTCGGCGATAGCCAGCGCGGGCTCCACGAGGCGCTTGATGCCGAGCGTGAAGGGGCCCAGGCCGATCCCGGCGCGGTTGCTGAACACCGGGTCGGTGAGGATGGTGATGCCCTCCACTTTGAGCAGCACGGTGGTGTGACCGAGCCATGCGGCGTGAAGTCCGGTGTCCGGCCAGGTGGCGGGATCGGGACGGTGAGGCGCGGGCCGTATGTCGCGCCGGAAATCCTGCGCGAGACGTTTATAGATTACGGGCGCGGTGCGGTATACCCAGCTACCCACATCGAGAAGGGCGGTGGCTCCCATGTACTTATTCAGATGCGGCGTGGGCGGCCGTGGTTGCGTCGGCTATATTGATGGGGTGACCGAGAAGGCGACGCCGACGAAAGACCCGCTGCGCACCGGAATCCACGTCGCCGTCTATGTGGCGCTGTACTTCGCGACGGCGTTCGTTTTCAGCGGGCTGTTGCTATCGCTCGGTGGATATCTGACCGGCGTAACGGGGACGGGGCTGCTCTCGGCAATCTTCGCGAATTGGCTGGCGTTGAAGATTTATGAAGACCGGCATCTGATTGATATCGGGCTGTGGCTGAACCGGGCTTCGGCGGAGAACCTGATGGTTGGGCTTGCGGGCGGAGCGGGAGCGGCCGTGCTGGTGCTCGCGCCGGCTCTCGCGGTGGGTGCGGCCCACCTGGTCAATACGCCCGACGATCATCCAACGGCGGGATCGATCATCTTCGTGAGTATCCTGCTGGCTGCCGGTTCGGTGGGCGAGGAGCTGTTCTTCCGGGGATACGGATTCCAGCAATTGCTGGTGGCGTGCGGACCATGGGCGACGGTAATTCCGGTGGGCGTCGTGTTCGGCCTGCTGCACGGCGGCAATCCCTCGGCAAGCTGGTTTAGCGCGGTGAATACGGCGGGTTTCGGCATTTTGTTCGGGTACGGATACCTGCGGAGCCGCGACTTGTGGCTGCCGATCGGGCTGCACTTCGGTTGGAATTTCACACTCCCGCTGTTTGGGGTCAACGTCAGCGGGCTTAGAATGAAGGTGACGGGCTATGAGATGGCCTGGAGCGCCGGGAATTTGTGGAGCGGCGGCGAGTACGGTCCGGAAGCGAGTGTGCTGACTTCCGCGGTCCTGGTGGCGCTCGCCGTGTATGTTTGGAAGGCTCCCGTTCGCCGGCAATTCTCGCCGCTCACGGACCCGCCCGCGGAGAGTGCGGTATGCGAAGGTACGCCCTCATTGCCATCGTGACGCTGGCCCCGGCGCTTTTGCCGGCGGCCGGCAACAAACTAACCTGGGAAGACCGCGTGGAATTGACGCGCGGGCTGACCGCCGAATACGCCACCGTCAAAGTGCTGCTGCCGCGATCGAAGAAGGCTCTCGAGTTCGATTCCAAGGGCCAGTACGACAAGGGCGCGTGGACGGCGATTGCGCGGGAGAGCGGTCCGGCGGCGCGCAATGGCGACCTGGTGCAGGTCACGAAGATCGAGATCGACGACGATAAGATCGTGCTGCAGATCAACGGCGGTTTCAAAGGCGGCCGCAAGTGGTATCAGGGCGTGGAGATCGGGATGGGCGGCAACACGGCTCCGGTGAGCACGAACAACGATTCGAATGCACCGGGCGGAACTTCGATCGCGATTCTGTTCCACAAGCCGCTGGAGCCGATCAAGGCGCAGGAGATCAAAAAGATGCTCGCACCGGTGCTGGATTTCGAAAAGCGCAGCGTGACGCAGGTGTATTCGGAATCGCTGCCGCCGGAGACGCAGAAGGCGATCAAGGAAAAGCGCGTGCTGGTGGGGATGGATCGCGAGCAGGTGGTCATGACGCTGGGGCGTCCGCAGCACAAATCGCGCGAGACGAAGGACGGGCTCGACGTGGAGGATTGGGTGTTCGGCACGCCTCCCGGGAAGATCACGTTCGTGACGTTCGGCGGCGATAAGGTCATCAAGGTGAAGGATTCCTACGCTGGACTGGGCAGCCAGGTGGGCGATCCGGTGGTCGTGCGGTAGTGGAGCGACGGCACGCGATCCTGATCGCGGCGACGTGGATACTCGCCGGGTGCTCGGACGCCCAGCGACCCGAGGCCACACGCAAACTCGTGGCTACGGCGGGCATCGAAGAGCCCGGTCCGACGATCACGCAACTCTATACGACGATTCCGCATCTGGAGCGCGGCGAAAAGGCGATGGTGTGCTATGGGGTGATGAACGCGCGCACCGTGTGGCTGGAGCCTCCGCGGCAGGAACTTTCGGCGGCGCTCTCCCGCTGCGTCGAGGTGTCGCCCGCTGAGGACACGACTTACAAACTGACTGCGGAGGGCGGAGGCGGCAAGACGGCGACGCGCGAGGTGAAGATCAGCGTAGGTGCCGGGCGGCCTAAGATCGCCAATGTCACGGTGAGCGCCCTGGAGGTGACTGCGGGCGACCTGGTGAGCATCTGCTGGGAGGCGTCAAACGCGAACACGGCGACGGTCGCGCCGCTGAACTTTCATGGGCCGGGGACGAAGGGGTGCGCGACCGACCAACCTCGGAAATCCACCACCTACGTAATCACGGTGGCGGGCGCGGGCGGGCAGCGGGACCAGGAAAAGGTCTCGGTTAAGGTACGTTAGTTTACCGGGCCTTGCTAACGGGCGGTCGGGGTCCACGTCTTACCCACCGGAAGGCGGGCGTCATGAACCTTGAAAGACTCGTTTACACTGCAATCTGCGTGGGTTGCCTGATTACTCCGGCGAACAGCCAGGACCGGGTGCGGAAACGCGGATTCAACCTGAATATCAACAATGGTGAAAGCTGCGCCGACCTGAAAGTCACCTCGTCCAACGGCGAGGTCGCGCAGGTAAACGAGAAGTTCACGCTGAGCAAGGGCGAAGCTCCAATTCTGGAAATCAATATGGCGGAGCACGGTAACATTCGCGTTCGCGGCTGGGACCACGCCGATTACTCGGTGGAGACGTGCAAGATCGCGGTGGCGGATACGCGCGCCGCGGCCGACCAGACGGCGCGCGGGATTTCGGTGTCTCACGCGGCGGGACGGATTTCCTACAACGGTCCGTCGGCGGATTCGGCGGAGTGGACAGCGGTCTTCATCGTTCACGCGCCGCGGGATGCGTCGTTGAATCTCGAATCGAAGAACGGACCGATCGACGTGAGCGGGGTGAACGGCACGGTGAAGCTGCGTGCGGCAAACGGGCCGATCGCGATCTCCGATTGCGGCGGCAACGTGGAAGCGCACACGACGAACGGTCCGATCGCATTTTCGGGCGATCGCGGCGAGGTTCATTTGAATGCGCAGAACGGGCCGATCGCGCTGAAGTTTTCCACGGAGAGTTGGAATGGCTCGCTGTTGGACGCGCGGACGGTGAACGGTCCGCTGGCGGTGTCGCTGCCCGAGAACTTCCGGAGCGGGATGCGGCTGGAGACCAACGGCCACGCTCCGGTGGCATGCAGCGCGGCGCCCTGCAGGAACGCGTGGAAGGACGGGCGCACGATGCAGATGAACGGGAATAGCGGCACGATCCGGCTGTCGACGGAGAACGGCCCGGTGGCGGTGAGCACGCAGGGTAAGGGGAAGAAGATTATCTAGCTGGTCTAACGATTTCGCGCCGGGAGAACTTGCGTCCCCCCAATCTCTTTTCCGACCAGTGGATCGAGATTCAACCGAAATGTGAGTATCTCGGTCGGTGCCGTCGTGACACGGATCTTTCGGCATGCTGGCGTGAATGCCGTAGCGGAGACAAATACGTCATAGAAACCAGGGGGTAGTTCGACCGCGAAGCCTCCGGTACCGTCAGCTTTCGCGATCAGATCTTTTCGGATACCAACGTTACTGGTGAGCCCGACCCTGCTCCCCGCGGAATCCCAGTGGATTATGATCATGGCTCCGGGAATGGCGCCACCGTTGATATCAGTCACCTCGCCCTTGAACAGCGCTTCACCGAAAGCCATTCCAGATGCGACCAGCATAGCGGCAACGAGCATCACGGTTTTCATTTGCCCT
>JAOAPT010000129.1 GCA_025463045.1 Candidatus Solibacter sp. | reverse complement strand
GCCGCACTGGTCTATCGCAGGCGCCAGCATGTCATCAACCTCTTTACCTGGCCGGCCGACTCATCACCGGTTGACGACAGCCACTTTTCACGGAACGGCTACAACGCTGTCCATTGGACCTATCGATCCATGACCTGTTGGGCGGTTTCCGATATCGGGATGAATGAACTTGAGCAGTTCAAGGGCCTCTACGAGAAGTAGCGTCGTCTGACAACCCAAGATTGACTGAGCCTCTCCGCGCTCGGGACCGCCGCCTCGTCACGATCCGTGTATGAGCACTCCGAAAATTCCCGTCGATACCGTAACTTCGCGGCCCGCCGAACCGAATCCACTATTGATGGCGTCTGCTCTGCGAGAGAGCGCTGGGGCTAAAGCTAAACAGTCGCTAACGGACCTGGAACATTGGATGGTGCGCTACCAGCGGGCGGATCCGGAGGCGCCACGTGCCTTGATTGTCGCGCTTAGTCCGCCATTGCTGCGGCTTTTCAGAAGCCAGATCGCGATCCGCGAGCACGCCGAGGATCTGTTGCAGGAGACCTGGATGCGGATTCATCGCGTCCGGCATACCTATCGGCCCGGTGAGCCGGTTCTGCCATGGGTGTATGCAATCGCACGCCGGGTTGGCATCGACGGCTATCGCCGAACCAGGCGGATCACCTCGCACGAGAGTACGATGGATGTGCTTCCGGAGCGGTCGGCGCAAGTTGAGAATCGGGCGCTTCCGGAGTTCGCCACCCTCGTCGCAGCCCTGCCGGAGGCGCAGCGGGAAGTGGTCACCATGATGAAAGTGGGAGGATTAAGTCTGGAAGAAGTTGCTCGCGCCACGTCGTGCACTGTGGGCGCCGTCAAACAGAAAGCTCACCGCGCTTACGAAAGGCTGCGAAAGCTACTCGAAGCCCACGCGGCGGAAGGGTGGAAAGGCGGTATCGATGAACTGCGGTGACGAACCTTCCGCGGATGCGCTCAGTCAAATCGAACGGCGGATTGTCGCCGACTTGCAAGTAGTGCGCCCTGTGATGCCAGCCGGCAACATCGTTCTGTTCGCAGCGATATTCGCTTCCCTGCTCTTCATTGCCGTCTACTCCTTGGGTGCCTTCGCGATTACAGTTATGAGTCCATTGCAGACCAGCACCATGCTGGGGACGACCGCGATCGGCACAGGGTTGCTGATCTACTCTCTCATTCATCAAATGGTGCCCGGCAGCCTGCACCGAGTCTCCCCCAGTCTGTTGCCGATCGCGATATTGATGTCCATGATGGGTGTGATCGCTGCTCTGTTCCAATTTCAACCCGACGCAGATTTCTGGCCGCGAGCGTGGGTATGCCTGAGGGCTGGCACGCCGATCGGCTTCCTGGCAGGTGTGCCCTTTTGGCTCGTGCTGCGCCGCGGCGCGATCCTCTCTCCAACCGTGACGGGAACGGCGGCTGGACTGCTCTCCGGCCTCCTGGGAACCAGCGTACTCGAGATTCATTGCCCCAATCTGGATGCGCTGCATATCCTTGTATCGCACCTGGGTGCGGCAATCCTTTGCTCGATCGCCGGGTTTACGCTGGGGCTACGTGCCGAACGGCGCTCGGCCAGTAGACCCTTCATCCGCCGGCCGTAATCAGAACCGGGATGTGTCCTCTTCCGCGATCATGATCGCAGGGGGACCACCGGAGGAGATCTTCATCGCGTTCGCCAGTGTCGCCTTTCCGCCCTCCGAACCTGCACAGTGCTCGAGCGCCTGCATAGAAGGAAAATGAACCTCGGCCATCCGGTAGAACGTTGGCACGCCTTGCGGGGACGCTACGATTTTGGTGGCAACGATCTTCGTCATACCCTGCAGGTTGCGGATTGCCAAGGGTACGTGCTCTTCCTGATACGCCTTTTCAAAGGCTTCCACGTCGGTGGGTTGTGGATAAGCTACGATCAGCTTCACGGTGGTCATAAGCTGCCTCCTCCTACTCATTCGCACCTCACCCAAGGAAGGTTACGGCGCAGCCTCGATACGCGGCCAATCGCAACGCCGCTGCCGATGGCGAACACCGTCACACCCAAGTGCCAGGTCAAAATGTGGGAGGCATTAAATTGGGACATCGCACCTCCAACGCCATCAGGCTTACAAGACGTGCCAGTCCACCTGCCGTCGCCCCCGCCAGGCAGGGAGACAGAATGGCGCCGCGCAGCAGGAATAGCCACAACAAAGCCGCCGCCGGAACCGCACAGGCCAAGCCGATTCCGAGACAGCCGAGACCGGTCGAGACAAAGTTGGGTTCCCATCGCCAATGGAATAAGGATGCGAACACAACTGCAAGCGACGACAAGACGCCAATCGGTAGCCATGCAGGCGAGATGGTGTGCCGCCTTCCCGGCACTATGAGTCGACTCAGTGCCAACCCATCACACCTGCACATGCGGTCACTGGCAAAAAGACGGTGAGCGCCTGAAGAGTGTCGAGCACTCGCCAACCATTTGTCCCGAGCAGGACAGACTCGATGCCGGCCGCGGCAAGCAAGATCAGAGCTAACGCGGTGAGCAGTACGCGCTCGGGCGCTATCGGTGCGACCGGAGCCAGGTCTCGCAGCATCATCGCCTCGATACGCTTCATTCGACTGCCGGAGAGGGAGGACGCTGGCATGCGCTGGTCAAGCACGACTGACAAACGCCGGCAGCGCTCACAACCGGCGATGTGTTCCGCGGCCGCTAATCCTGAAGAGGTCGAATGCGCCGTGATTATCCAGTCCATCTCGCGGCAGGTCATACTCGATAGTTCGTTGAAGGCGCCATTGCTGGTAACGCTGCTCGGCGGATTTCGGGAATATTTGACCGTTGTCGCGGCCTTCCATATTACGCCACCGGTCCGGCATATCACGTGATCCTGGCAACATAATGACTAACTTTTGAAAGCGAGGTAAGTTTCATGCGCCGTATTTTCTCGTTGTCTGTTGTGCTGTTATCCGCTGTAACCGCCGTGGCTCAGTTGCTTGTCGCCGCGACACCGATGGTGGGCGACAGAGCCTCCGACTTCGCCCTCTCGACGGTCCAGGGAAAGACCGTCCGGCTGTCCGAAGTTACCGCCAAGAGCCCCGTCGTGCTCGTGGTGCTCCGCGGATACCCGGGCTACCAATGCCCATTCTGTAATCGTCAGGTTCAGGATTTCATCGGCAACGCTCAGAAGTTCATCGACGCCGGGGTGCATGTCGTGCTGATCTATCCGGGGCCGCCGGATAACTTGGCCGCAAAGGCCGCTGAGTTTACCACCGGGAAATCGATGCCGGAGAATTTCGACTTGTTACTCGACCCCGGATACGAGTTTACGAATCGGTACGGTCTTCGTTGGGACGCGCCGCACGAAACGGCATACCCTTCGACGTTTTTGATCGATCGTAATGGCATCGTCTTTTTCACCAAGATCGTCAAGGAGCACGGCGGCCGCACCACAGCGGCGGAGATCCTCGACGCTCTGCCGAAGCCGCCGCGTAACTTTCCGAAACCGTAAGCGAACGATAGAGTGGGCGGGCATCTGCGCACATTGTGTGCAGGAGGTCCGCCCGAACTCTGACAATGAGGAGAGTCTCACTTGAATTGCAAGTATCTGAACGTTCGTCGAATTTCGCGCACTGTGGCCACGGCAACTGCGATGATGCTGTGCGTGACGGCCATGGCGCAGGATTCGTCACGATTGCGCACTCCCCGCAGGGCCTTCGAAGGCGAGATCGAGCGGAGGAATCCCGCCGATATCGCCGCCCCGGGGGCAGACACGAATCCCAACATGTCACAAGGCCCCGGACCGGGTCCGTTTGGACCGGGACCCGGTTGCAACCTGTTTCCGGCTCCGCCATCGGTGGGCACCGCATTCAATCTTTCGTATTTCGGGCCGCCGCCTTCGGCTACGAATGAAAGCCTGGTTGGCCCGGTTCAACTGCTCAAGTCGGGTCCAATCGATCTGGTCAAGGGAACGATCACGGTCCCGCTGTACCTGGGACATATGAAGAACGGAACCAACGTATGGTACATCCTGTCCGACGTCTCCGATCCCAATGTGGCGGCCCTCCTGGGACTGAATTTTTCAGCCAAGATGGCCTTCATGTCCAATGCCGCGCGAACGGCAAATCTGGATCTGAACGGGGATCTGGTCTTCGACAAAGGAGCCGTCGATTTTTCGCCGGTCCGCAGCATCACGCCAGGTCCCGTGGGGCAGGAATTTCCTCCCACTGCGTTTCAGCCTGGCGCCGTCGGCGATAAGGACTATAGTCCCTTCGTTCAGATCGTCAATGCCGGCGGCACCATCTATAACGCCCCGATCGTGGCCTTCGGTGTGAACGCCAACGACATCATCTTCCCGATCGGCAATGTCGATTACTCCAAGGTGCATGATCAGGTAGTGGCGATCGATCCGCTGAACATGTCTGTGACCATCAACATGATTAACGGCTTCAGCTTTGGAAAGCCGGTCTGGGACA
>JAOAPT010000119.1 GCA_025463045.1 Candidatus Solibacter sp. | reverse complement strand
AAAGTTTCGAATCGGAGCCGCGACCGTTAGGGAGTCCCATGGGCCTGAGGCCCGCCAAGAATCGAGCCCCTATCGGAGCCGCGACCGTGAGGGAGCGGTGGTCGCCGAACAGGACCACCGCTCCCTTACGGTCGCGGCTCTGTTTGCGATGCGTTCTTCAACGGAGTTCTTCATGGCCCCGTTCGGGGCCGCAACAAGGGATGAAATGCACGATCGCTTTTAGGCGCGTCATTTTCAGGGGAGCGGTGGTCACGCGAGGAGGGCCACCGCTCCCTTGCTCGCCAAAGCGCGAGTCACGATCGCGGCTCTGATTGGCTTGCAGGCACTGCTCCCTCGCAAGTCTTCTGCCGTGCAATCGCGCGCGCGTCCGAGTTCTCTTCCTCGACCCGCTACAATAAGAGTTCGTGCCTATTATTTGCTATCTTGACGCATTCTCTGGAGTTAGCGGGGACATGCTGGTCGGCGCACTGGCCGATGCGGGCGCCGATCAGGCCGCCATTGCCGACGCCGTCGCTTCGCTCGACGCAGGCGCCTCCGTCTCTTTCGAAAAGGTCAAACGCTGTGGAATCGGCGCGACCAAATACCGCGTCGCGGTGCAGGAGACCAAGGCGCATCGCCACCTTTCGCACATCGTCAAGATGATCGAGAAGGCGGCGCTCACCGAGCCCGCGCGCCGTAACGCGATCGCCATTTTCCGCAAGCTCGGCGAGGCCGAGGCGGCGGTCCATCAGGTGCCTATCGAGAAGGTGCATTTCCACGAAGTCGGCGCCGCCGATTCGATCGCCGATATCGTCGGAGTCGCCGTCGCGCTCGATCTGCTCGAGGTGGAAACCGTCGTCTGTTCGCCCCTCAATGTCGGCAGCGGCACAGTCAAGACCGAGCACGGAATCCTTCCCGTCCCTGCCCCGGCTACCGCGCGACTTCTGGCCGGCGCGCCGATCTATTCGCGCGGGCCCGCCATCGAACTCGTCACTCCGACGGGCGCCGCCGTCGCCGCCACACTCGCCGCGCGCTTCGGCGTTCTGCCGCCGATGAAGGTCACAGCCATCGGGTATGGCGCGGGCGATCACGATTTTCCCGAACACGCCAACGTCTTCCGCGTGATTCTCGGCGAGCCCACCGGCGCCGACGAAGCGCTCTCGGTCAGTGTAATCGAGGCCAACATCGACGATCTCAATCCGCAGGTGCTGGCCTACGCTTCCGAACGCCTGCTGGAATTCGGCGCGCTGGACGTATCCCTGCAGCCGATCCAGATGAAGAAGGGGCGGGCGGCCACGCTGCTGCGCGCGGTCGCGAAACCCGAGCATCGGGAAGCGATCGTGCAGCTCATCTTCTCCGAGACCTCGACGCTCGGCGTACGTGTATATCCCGCCGAACGCCGCGTTCAGGCGCGCACGTTTACGGAAGTCGACACGCCGCACGGCAAGGTGCGCATCAAAGTTTCCAGCGAGGGCAGCTACGCCCCCGAGTATGAGGATTGCCGCAAGCTCGCAGCCTCGTCGGGCGTCGCGCTCAAGCACATCATCGCCGAAGCAAATTTCGCATACCTGAAACAATCCAGATGAAATACTACCTGACTACTCCGCTGTATTACGTGAATGCGGCTCCCCACATCGGGCACACGTACACCACCATGGCCGCCGAGACCATCGCGCGCTTCAAGCGCATGCAGGGCTACGACGCCGTAATGTTCACCGGCACCGATGAGCACGGCCAGAAGGTGGAGCGCTCCGCCGAGGCCGCCGGCAAAACGCCGCAGGAGTTTACCGACACGATCGCGCGCGAATTCCAGGAGCAGTGGGAGAAGCTGAATATTCGCGTCGACCGGACAATCCGCACCACCGATCCGCGGCATCACAAAGTGGTGCAGCGGCTGTTCCAGTTGTGCATGGATAACGGCTACATCTATAAGGGCAGCTACAGCGGGCAGTACTGCGTGTATGACGAGTTGTACGCGAACGATGCCAAGCCCGGCGATCCCTGCCCGATCTGCGGCCGCATCACCGAGACTGTCACCGAAGAGAACTACTTCTTCAAGCTTTCGGCATTCACTGAAAAGCTGCTGGAGCTCTACGAATCGCAGCCGGATTTCATCCAGCCCGAAGCGCGTCGCAACGAAGTCATCGCCTTCGTCAAACAAGGACTCAACGATCTCTCCATCAGCCGCACGACCATCAAGTGGGGCATCCCATTGCCGGTCGAAGGCAATCACGTTTTTTACGTCTGGTTCGACGCGCTGATTGGCTATATGAGCGCCGTCGATGGCGAGGATTTGTGGCCCGCCGACCTCCACCTGATGGGCAAGGAAATCACGCGCTTCCACGCGGTCTTCTGGCCCGCATTTCTGATGGCCGGCGGAGTGCCGCTGCCCAAGCGCATCGTCGCGCACGGCTGGCTGCTTTTCGAGAACGACAAGATGAGCAAGTCGCGCGGCAACATCGTCCGCTCCGAGCCCATCCGCCAGGTGATGGGCGCCGACGCCCTCCGCTACTTCCTGCTGCGCGAAATCGTGTTTGGCCAGGACGGCAGCTTCAGTTACGACGCGCTGATCGGGCGCTATAATTCCGATCTCGCTAACGGCCTCGGCAATCTCGCCAGCCGCACGCTGACGATGATCAATCAATATCGCGGCGGAGAAATTCCCGAGGGCAGCGATCCGGAGATCAAAGCGATCGCCAACCAGACCATCCAAAGCCTGCAGGAGAGTTTCGACCGCTTCGAGTTCTCGAAGGGCCTGGAAGCCGTTTGGGGGCTGATCTCCGCTGTCGATAAGTTCATCGTGCAACATGCGCCGTGGAAATTGGCGCGGCAGAACGATCAGGATTCGCAGACCGCTCTCAGCACGACCCTCTACACCGCCGCCGAGGCGCTGCGCATCGCGACCGCGCTGCTTTCGCCCGTGCTGCCGCAATCCGCGCCGAAGATCTGGTCGCAGCTTGGGATGCCCGATTCGATTGAGGATGTGCGTTTCGCGACGCTGGAGTGGGGCACCCTGCAGCCCGGCCAGAAAATAGGTGAAATCGCGGGCGTCTTCCCGCGCATCGAATTGAAGGAAGCCGTAGCCAGGATGCGCGAGTTGGAGGAGCAGGTCACCGCCGAACAGAACAAGCTGCTGGGCAAGACCGCTGCGCCTGCCGAACCCGCCGCGCCCGCTACGCCGAAGATCGCGATCGACGACTTCATCAAGGTGGACCTGCGCGTCGGTCTGGTGCTCTCCGCCGAGCGCGTGAAGGGTTCCGACAAGCTGATGCACATGAAAGTCGATATCGGCGAACCCGAGCCGCGCACCATCGTCGCCGGCATCGCAGATGCCTACACACCGGAGCAGATGCTGAATCGCAAGGTCGTCATCGTGGCGAATTTGCAGCCGCGAAAACTCAAGGGCATCGAGTCCAACGGGATGATCGTGGCGGCATCGGTGGAAGGCGGCAAGCCCGTTCTTACCGGCTTCCACGAGGACATCCCGGTGGGAGCGCGGTTGAAGTGATTGTCGATTCACATTGCCATCTGGATGACGAGAAGTTCGAGGGAGACCGCGAGCAGGTGATCGAACGCGCGCTCGCGGCCGGGGTCGATACGATGATGGCAATCGGCACCGGCGGCGAGCTCGACGTCGCGATTCGCCAGGCTGAGCGCTATCCGTTTATCTACGCGACGATCGGCGTGCATCCGCACGATGCGTCGAAGGCGACCGCGGAGACTTACGCGCGCCTGCGCGACCTCGCGCAGCATCCGAAGGTGCTCGCCATCGGCGAGATCGGGCTCGACTACCACTACGACTTTTCGCCGCGCGACGTTCAGCGCGCTGTGTTTGACCGCCAGTTGGAGATCGCGGCCTTCGCGCGCAAGCCGATCGTCATCCATACACGGGAAGCGTGGGACGACACGATGGCGCAGGTCGCTTCCCTGCCCCACGGCGGCATCATGCACTGTTTCACGGGCGATGCGGCGCAGGCTCAACAGGCGGTGGAACGTGGCTTTCATCTCAGTTTCGGCGGTGTCCTGACCTTCCCGAAAGCCGAGTCGCTCCGTGAGGCCGCCCGAACCGTACCGGCCGATCGCCTCCTCGTCGAGACGGATTGCCCCTACCTGGCGCCCGTTCCGTACCGCGGAAAGCGCAACGAACCCGCCTTCGTCGTGGAGACGGCGCGGCGGCTCGCGGCGGTTCGCGGAATTACGATTGAAGAAATCGCCGATGTCACAAGCCGCAATTTTCGTACGCTCTGTTTGCAGGTTCCGATGACGAACAGTTAAACTGGTTAACTTACATGAATTTAGGCAAGCTGGGGCAGGCTCTCACAGCTCGGGAAATTTTCGACCTCATCCATGACGATCTGGAACTGGTCGAAAAGAAGATCACGGTGGAATCCGTTGCGTCTGTCGACGCGGTGACGGCGATCGGCCAGTACCTGCAATCGGCCGGCGGAAAACGGCTGCGCCCCGCGCTGCTGCTGCTTTCGGCGAAGCTCGTGGGCAATGGCGGACCCTCCGCAATTCAGCTCGGCGCCGTTGTGGAACTCATCCACGCAGCGACGCTCGTGCATGACGACGTGATCGATACCGCCGAGACTCGCCGCGGACGTCCCTCGACAAACATCAAGTGGGGCAATCACACGTGCGTGTTGGCGGGCGACTGGCTCTACATGCAGGCCTTCCAAATTGCCCTCCGCGAACGCAGTTTTCAGATGCTCGACCTGCTGATCGGCCTCACGCAAATGATGGTCGAGGGCGAGCTCCTCCAGCTCGATCGCATCGGTCGCATCGATGTCACCGAGGCGGATTGCATGGAACTCGTTGACCGGAAAACGGCCTGCCTCTTCAGCGTCTGCGCGCGTCTCGGCGGACTCTGCGGACATACCGATCCGCAAACGCAGGAAAAGCTCGGCGAGTACGCCTGGAACCTCGGCATGGCCTTTCAGCTCGTGGACGATGTGCTCGATTTCACAGCCCGCGAGAAGACGCTCGGCAAACCGGTCGGCGGCGACCTGCGCGAAGGCAAGGTGACGCTCCCCTTGGTCTACGCGTTGGAGCGCGCCACGCCCGAAGAGCGCAAACTTGTGGAGACGATCCTTGAAGATCGCACGTACGACCGCGTGCCGTTCCAGCGAATCCTCGCGCTGCTCGAGAAGTATCAGGGCATCGAGCGCGTGAAAGAGCGCGCGCAGGCGTTCACCGACAAGGCGCGTCAGACGATCGGAGAGTTCCCGGAGTCGCGATATCAACGGGCACTCCTCGCGGTCACCGAGCTAGTCACCGAGCGCGATCACTAGAAACCCGCGGCGGCTCCCCAGCGTCACACATCCGTATCGGAGGACTATGAAACTCTGCCTCGCCCTCGCCATCTGTTCACTGACGCTCGCCGCGCAGGAAATGCAGCATGTGACCGTCCCCACGACCACCAGCGTTCGCCCGGTCGACGTCAGCGCGCACGAGATCGTCCGCGAAGTCGCGGGCCAACAGCCATATAGTTCCGTCCTCCACCTGAAGGGCAGCGTCGAAATCAAGACGCCGGTCTGCCTGGAGGCCGGAGCGAATAACGCGCAGCACTGCTCGGGATACGTCGTGTTCCGCGCCGACGAAGCCGACATGAACGAGCAATCCGGCCAGATCGAAGGCCGCGGGCGCGTGACCGTCACCCGCGAGAAGTAAGCGCGCGCCGCTTGCACTCTATTTCGGAATTGTCCCCGCGCACTCCGCCCAGTGCTCCACCAGGTAGTGGACCACTTTGCTGCCCACAACCTGCGCCGCGTCGAGCGCCGGCACGTATGCCGAGTAGATCCCGGACACCAGTCCCTTCAAGCTCTCCGCCGGCGTCGACCCCGGAGCTTCTCGGTCGTAATTGCTCACCGTGCGCAAACCGGCGCACTCATGGTGACGTTCTGGGGAGTACCGGTCCCGGTCAAGCCACCGCTAACCCAACTTCGTCATCAAACCGGCAGCAAATGACCTAAACCATTGAAAACAAGTTTAGGCGGTTGCCGAGTCTACACTACATTCGCGATTGAACGG
>JAOAPT010000113.1 GCA_025463045.1 Candidatus Solibacter sp. | reverse complement strand
TATTGTAATTGATGCACGCGAGCCGAGCGGCGGGTACGGGAGGTGAGCTGTAGATCGGGGGCCGCTTGAATTCACATCTGCAAAAGACTTCCGCAGAATCAGCAACTTGCCAGTCTTCTTCCGGCGTGTGCTGGTAGGGACGAATGTCGTCGATCTCGCCCGCTAAGTGCCGGCGCAAGCGGGGACATGCGCGCCGACTACGCACGGCGCACGATTCCTCGCCGAAGGCGGCGCGGTGTGGGGGCAGAGGACGCGGACGTGACGGCACCTTACATCACGGGGCCGATGCGCCACGGCACGAACTCCTTGTGGCCGAGCCGTTCGGCGCAGGTGCGGCGGCCGGAGGCGATCTCCAGAAGGGCGTCGAAGATCTGACGGCCGGTTTGCTGGATGGTGGACTCTCCGTCGGAGATGGCACCGGCGTTGACGTCCATGTTGTCGGGCATTGCGCGGAAGGTGTGGGTGTTGGTCGCGATCTTGATCACGGGGATCGTCGGAAAGCCGATGGCGCTGCCGCGGCCCGTGGTGAAGGCGATCAGGTTGCAGCCGCCGGCGGCGAGGCCGGTGAGGCTGACGGGATCGTAGCCCGGCGTGTTCATGAACGTGAAGCCGGGCGAGGTCACCTTCTCGGCGTACTCGTAAACGTCGATCAACGGGCTGGTGCCGCCCTTCGCAACAGCGCCGAGACTCTTCTCGAGGATGTTGCTGAGGCCCCCCTCTTTGTTGCCGGGCGAGGGATTGTCGTCGAAGCTGCCTTCGAAGCGATTGAGATATTTCTTGTAGCGGGCGATGCAGCCGAGCAGCTTGTCGGCGATCTCGCGATTGCGCGCGCGGCGGACGAGCAGGTGTTCGGCGCCGAAGATCTCGGGCGTCTCGGCGAGCACGCTGGTGGCGCCGAGTTCGGCGAGCAGGTCCGAGCAAAAGCCGAGCGCGGGGTTGGCGGTGATGCCGCTGAACGAATCCGAGCCGCCGCAGTTGAGGCCGAGGACGATCTTCGAGGCGGACACGGGGACGCGATTCTCGGCTGCGGCCTGCTCGAAGAAGCGCGCGATTTCGCGGCGCGCGGCGGCGAGCGTGCCGGGCGTTCCACCGCTGGTCTGTAGCGTCATGCCGACGAGGCGATTGGTACGCGGCGAGCCGGCGCCGAGGTAGTGATCGATCTGATTGACTTCGCAGCCCAGGCCGAGGATCAGCGCGGCGGAGACGTTCGGGTGCACGAGGACACCGCCGAGCGTGCGGCGGAGCTGGTCCATATCGGGGCCGAAGGCGTGGCCGCAGCCTTCGCCGTGCGGGAAGGCGACAACGCCATCGACGTTGGGGGGGAGCGTTTGCCCCTCATAGCTGCGGGCGATGAGCTCGGCCGCGTGGGCGGCGCAGTTGCTGGCGGCGACGACGGCGATGTAGTTGCGCGTCCCGGCGCGTCCGTCTTCGCGCGGATAGCCGAGGAAGCTCGGGGCGTCGGCGCGCGGCGTCGGTACGGCGATTTCGCCGGTGGGAAATTCGTACTCGAGCGCGAGTTCCTCGTAGGCGAGGTTGTGGGTGTGGATGTGACGGCCGGCATCGATCGGAGACTTGGCGCGGCCGATCACCTGGCCGTAGCGCTCGACGGTCTCGCCGGGCGCAATGTCCCAGAGCGCGATCTTGTGGCCGGCGGGAATGGCTTCGCGCACGGTGACCGGGAGCCCGTCGACGCGCAGCTCGGCGCCGGCGGGGAGAGGCACGCGGGCGACGGCGACGTTGTCGGTGGGGTGGAGGTGGATGACGGAATTCTCGGCGTTGGGGACGGCGGTGATTTCGACGAGCATTGGATTCCTTCGCGTTTCGCTATCGTTCAAGCTTCAGTTCGCCGGCCTGTTCTTCGATGTGGGCGTGAAGGCGTGAGCCGGCGGGGTGGATCCAGACGCCATCGCCATCCTTCGGCAAGGGGATTTCGGACGGGCTGTCGATGACGACGAACTTATCGTTTTCGTAATCGGGCAAGAGCTTGCCGATGTGGAGGTGGATGTGGCACTGGGTGCGCTTCTCGGTGCCGTTGAGGGCGACGCCCCAGCCCTGATCGCCCCAGACTTCGCACGCCTTGGCGATGGCGGCGGCCCAGTATCCGGTGCGCTGTTCGGGCGTCATATCGGTGAGCAGTTGCGGGTGGCCGCCGTGGAAACGGGGGAGTGCGAGCCAGCGATGCTGCTTGACGGGGTTGGTGTCGCGGAGGAAGAAGTACTGGATATCGGCGGGCTGTTTTTCGGCCTCCTTGCAGAGTCCGCAATCGCGCGCGTCGAGCGTCACCGGGACGGCGACGTCGCAGAGGCAGCCGCGCACGTCGGCGCGGGAGATCGGTAAAAGCAGCAGCGCGATGGCGGGAAGACAGCGGGGAATGCGCATAGTGTTTCACCTGATTATATCCGCGTATGGCTTCCCTTGACCTTCTAGCGAGGCGGTTGCCCCGCGGGTAGAGGAACGCCTTGGGTCCGCGGGCAGCCTTTTCCCATTGCGCCTCGGTGGAAAGTGATGCGCCGGCCCAAGCACAGTAGCGTTGCGCGTCGGTTGAAGGAGACCCACAGCACGGGGATGATTCGCCTTCCGATGGGGGTACGTGCAGTTGCGCCAGTGACGCGGTTCGCACGGGCTGGCCGGCTGCGTCGACGAAGGCCCTGTACTCGGCGTTGTTGACCAGGCGCTTCGACACGTAGAAGGCGTCAAGCTCGACCTGATGCTCTCGCGCGTTCGCCCATCGTGGATTTGCCGGCGGGGATCAGGACCATCGCGTCGCGCGACTGGGAGTGCGGGTGCGGACGCGAACGCGGGAATGGCGAGGGCGGTTTGAAGCAGCCCGCGGCGAGTCATCATACCTGTGAACTCAGGATACTTCGTCCAGCCACTGCGTCATGAGATCGCGATCGTGGGCGACGAATCCGGCGCGCTGGTAGAAGGCGTGCACACGCGGATTGGCGCGATCGACTTCCAGGCGAAGGGCGGCGACGCCGAGCGACGCGGCTATCCGTTGAATCTCGATGAGCGCCTCCCCTCCGA
>JAOAPT010000077.1 GCA_025463045.1 Candidatus Solibacter sp. | reverse complement strand
CGCCGGGGTGGGCAGCGTGCTCGAAGGCGCGCGCGGCGATTAAATTCCGCATGCGGTCGAGGTCGAGCAATGCGCGACCCGGGAGGCCTGGCTAGCTAAGCTAGCGGCTCTCGGGCCTCATTGCACGTCCGAGCCCCATGCCTCGCCTCGAGCCAGCGCAGCCTTTTTCGCTGCAGCCAACCGGTCGCGGCCCTCGTTGATACCGGAGTGCACCCCTATTCTTCTTGAGACGCTCATCGACAGGGGACAAAGTACGATCCCGAGAGAGTTGCGGCGCGCCGCTGAGGCCTTAGCTCCATCGGCGGCCCGGCGCTCGCTCACAGCTCCTGCTGCCATAGGTACTGGCGTGTGACGTCATCGAAAGACACCGAATAGAATCCATTTTGTGGCGCATTGAGCTGACCATTGGCGCCTCCGCCAGTGGTAACCGTTGCGGTACCAGTGAGGCCCGTGCCGCTTCCCCAATCGGTGCCACTGAAGTTATTCGTGTTGGCGAACTTGTACTGCTGGGCGCCAGCCCCGATCCATATACGGTGTGCAACCCACTGGTCTCCCACGAGATGCATGCGGAGGGGCGTCCAGCTGGTGAAGGTTCCAAACAGGAACATATCCGTCTGATGCGGCCCGCTGGCATTAAAGGATTGCACCTGCGGGATGGCGGCACATGCGATGCCGTCCCCCGCTTGCTTGGCGACTACGTAGGCCGTTCCGGACTGGCCGGTGGGGTGCAACTGATTTCCGTCGACGGTCGCCGGTCCGAGCGCGACTTCGAACACCACAGGCAAGCCCGAGCTGGCGCTCGCGGAGAGCGTGGGCGGGGGGGCCGGGTAAATCCAGCTGGGGATCTGGTTGAACGTGATGGACTGCGGACGGCACGTGGTGGCTCGTGGGGTGAGTCTCAGGACCATGCTGCCGTGCGGGGGAAGTACAACGCTCACGGAGTTCATCAGCCCCAGGTCCGCGTGCTGCCAGAGGTCTCTCACGGCGACGGTGCCCACTCCGATGTCGCTGAACGATAAGGTCCTGAGCCTCGCAGTCGACTCCCGGTTGAACAGCCCGACAATCGCGTCGCCATTTGACATAGGGCCGGTCCAGATCTGGCTGACCTCTTTTGAGGGGTCGTTGGTGAGCGGGTGGCCCACGAAGTCATCCGCATTGAGGGCGAGGAGCTCCGTGTTCTGATAGGCCCAGATCTCGTTATCGATCGAGTTGTACTGGTCGGTGGGGCTGATCAGTCCCCCCGCGATGGTGTGGATCGAGATCGCAGTCCGCCTTTCCGAATCCGTCATGAAGGTATTGATTCGGATGAAGTCGCCATCGAGGCGCACGCGATTCTTCCCCGAGATGTATGACCAGTACGTGAATCCATCGAACGCATTTGCCCACTGGGACCATTCCGGGAAACGGTGGCCCCGGTCTTTATCGCTCAACTTCCACCATTCGCCATAATCGACGTCCTCGTCGATCCGGATACTGTGGGCGTACTTGCGTTCCAGCTCCGCTTCATTGTACATGTTAGCCATAGCGATGCTGAGATACACGCCGTACTGGTCGCACGCCTCGCGCATCCAGCGCAGGGCCGTCTCATACTGCGCGCGGGTATGCGGAGTCCCCACGTGGCCGAGGTAGTGATCAAATCCGGTCTCGTACCAGGGGAGGAAGTCGACCCGGATGAAGGGGACCCCCATATCGGCGTAGTACTTGATATATCCCTTCACATATTGCTCAGCTCCCGGCTTGTCTACGTTCACCCAAGTGAAAGCGCCATTTCCGGGGGATTGACCGGTGATGCTGCAGGCATTAGCGCCCTTGGGACTGGAGTCCCCACTGGAGGTGGGATTCACGCTGATCGGAGGGGGGGCGTTTGCAGGAGGCGTGTCGATGAGGCTGCTGACGTTGATGTTGGTACCGACGACTTTGGTTTGCGTGTCGGACGGGTTGACGTGGATCCAGAGAGGGTTGGTGTATACCCCCAGCCGCATCCCCAGCGAACGCAGGTAAGTGGACCAATAAGCGTAATCGTGCTCCCACAGGCGCGAGTGCGTGGTGCGATACCCGTTCTGGTTGAGTTCCATACTGTCGCCCCATCCGTCGACTTCGATCAGGTTATAGCCCAGATTCTTCAGGTTGGCGTTAACCCAATTAATGTTGGCGAGCAATTCGTATTCGGGGATATAGTTGTAGCAAACTCCGATATGCTGTCTTATGATGTTGTATTCATAGGTGCTCCAATAGAGCGGCGGCTTGTACGGATCAGTCTGGGCAATTCCCTGAGAAGCGGCTACCGCGACCAGGCAAGGTGTCAACAAGCTTTTCAAGCAAGTCCTCATAACTCTCCTACTGATGACGCTGGACCACAAACGTCCGGCCGTTCAGGCTGTCCAGATTGATCTTCAAATGGCCATCGTTGGATACAACTCCAGCGCCGGCGCCGGCAACGATGTCCTGAGCGGTCGAGCCCGCAACCTGTGCGGCAGGAATTCCCGGGGGAATCTGAGTGAGATCGACATCCACCGAAGCAGAGTTTCGTCCGTAGTTGAGGGCTGTAATCGCGAAAGCCTGGTCGCCGGGAAGCGTCATTTCCAACACGCAAACGCCGCGAACGCCGGTGGGAGGCACGGCATTCATGGTTGCCTGGTCAATGTGGTACTGCTTGCGTGCCGCGAGCATCTTCTTAATCTGACTCGCGAACGAGTTAGGATCGTTGAGCTGATCGGGCAGAGGACCGTAGAGAGCCTGGGCCTTGGGTAGCCCAAATATCGGCGTGGTGGTCGCGTTCGGGTTCAAATTGAGCAGGTCTACGCCGCCGCGATTGATCCAGCGCCAGTCGGCGGCCGAGCCGCTGTTGACAAGTTGAGCGACCGAGTCCGCCGGGACCGGCAAGGCGCCGACCAGGTCCCAGGCCGAAATCGCGAACGCCCCCGGCTGCATGGCGTTTGCATGCGCAACCAGGACGTGTGCCCGGCGGATGAGCGACACGTCGTCTTGTGTGGCGTGATATGGGTCCTTGACGCCCAGTGCGGCTGCGATGAAGCCGGCAAATGTGGTGGCCACCCCGTCCTGTTGCGGGCGGTACAGCTTGTTGTAGGGCGCTGCGCCCACGGTGGACTGCATTTCCTTAAGGATCTGATCCTTTAATTGCGCGCCGTTCACGGTTTGTCCGTCGAATTGGATACTGGTGCGGGAGCCGAGATCGATGAGCTGATAGGTGATCTCGTCATGGTTTTGCATATCGTGGATGAGCGTGCCCGCTTGCACGCCTTGCTGCAGGAGCACCGAATGTGCGAGCCGCAGCGGCAGTACGTCACCGGTGATTAAAGGGTGGAGCACCTGGGCACGGGTGAAGAAGTCGTACGAGAGGTCCGGACCGTTCTGGGTGTATTGCTTGAGTTGCTCCAGAGGAACGTACAATTCCTGGAACGTCCAGCCGCCGAGCTTGCGGGCCATAAATGCGAGATCGTTCGTCCCGACGACCGACAGGGGCGTCAGGTAGGTCTGGGCCGTTGGGTTGTTCGGTTCGGGATCGATCCCCAGGAATGGTGCGGCGTCCAGGCGGAGGATCCTGGTGCCGCGATCGACAATGTGGCGGGCCGTGTCGCCGTAATTTGCGCGGCGGGCTGCGTAGGAGGGATCCAGCCAGTTGAGTGCCGGCTGGGCCGGCTTGAATACATGCAGGTAGACCCATCGGCGTATCTTGCCATCGACGCCAACTACCTCGGGCGTGGCGCTCCAGCCGCTCCAGGTAGCGGCGTTTGGGTCTGCGTCGGCCGAATGGATCGTGCCGGGGATGTATCCCATGTTCCTGAGTGTCACCGCTGAGTCAACCGAAACGAAGTCGTGACCCCACGGATCGGTTACGTTTGGCAGGAGATTCCAAAGGTTCTGGGGGATCTCGACCATGGTGTACATACCGGGGTAGTCTTTATAGGCGCGCTCGGCGAGCCGGAAATCAGCCCCGAGGCCAGTATGTAGAGGCACCAGATCGCTGGCGATGATCGCTCCCCGCTGTCCGGCAACTGTGACCATCTGCGTGTAGTCGTTCTCGGTCCCGAACTGCGGGTCGATCTCCAGCGAGATGCGGTCGAACCAGCCGTCGATGGTAGGTGTAAACGTGGTCCCGGAGATTCCGCCCGCACGTTGGACGGGGTTGGTGTGCTGAGCCGTGATCCCGACGGTTTGTAAGGTGTCCCAATACTGTGGGAGCGCCCAGGTCGCGAGGACGGACGTATTCGGCGGGGTGATTACGGACCCGGGATAGTAGAGCAGCCAGGTGGAGGCTGTCTTCAACAATTGGCCTGGTTGTGGATTACTGTAAGTGTGCCGCCACTGTACGCCCTCGCCGGATACCAGGGCCGCCGCCTGTTCAGCCTGGAAGAGCATCGAATTCTGTTCAAGAAACAGGATGTAATCGGCGCTGTCCTGCGCGAAGCTGACGTGATGGCCGGCGAAGAGTATGGAGAGAACAGTGATGAGTGCGAGATTGCGAAAGTGCCGGCCGAACTTAGTTTGCGTCATAGTTAATCCTCCTGGTCCGTTTCGTTCGTGCCTGCAAGAAGCAGTTTTCGTTCCAATGAAAACGATGACTCCCGGTTGAAGTTATGCGGTCAGATTCCTGACACCGGCGCATTCTAAGGAGAAAACTTCGTGGCCCCGCTACGCCGGAGGTGAGAGCGTTCTCCCACGATGCGGCCTTTGTGCCACGACATACGACGCGCTCACCTGCGCATCGCCCTGTGGACTGGAGGCATCGAATGATCGACACACTACTTGAGCCTGCGACCAGGACATCCCTTTTACGGGACCGGGATGGGGAGCTTTGGTTGGTGCGCAAACGAGCGGAATGCCCGAATGTGCGCGGCGCCACCGGCATCCGGCAGGACTATCTCACCTCGCTATCTCAGCAGAGTACATGATTCCCGTGGACCTGCGCGGTGACGGCCGAATCGGTTTCGTTCAGCCGTATTTCGGCGTTTTTCCCGCCGGTAATCTTTCATCAGGATCCCGGTGGCGCCGCCGGGGTGGTCGGCGTACCCGAAGGCGCGTGAAGCGATCACCTGGCGCATGCGGTCGAGGTTATCCCGCAGTCCGCGTGCTCGAGGCGCGCGCCGCCATTAAATTCCGCATGCGGTCGAGGGTATCCTGCAGGACCTGGAGACGGGCGCTGCGGTCCCGGATCGTGAGCTTGACGGCCCCGTCCGCGATCGCTCTTGAACGTGCAAACGAGTAGCGCGAGGCGGCGACTTCGTGGAGCCTCCGGCGCCAGAGCGCCGCACGCGAAGGCTTGGTCGCAGGCTTCGCGGCCCTTGCTGCGCCGCCCGGTTGCCCTTCAGGAGATTGGGCTCGATCTTTTGTCGAGCCAGCACAGCTTGTCTCTCTGCCGCCAAACGGTCGCGGCCGCGGTTGATCAGCGCCTTCAGGGCAGCGAGACTCGCGGCCAGAGTTGAGTTCCCGCTTCTCGCTCCATTGCCCTTCCTCGATCGCCGCCTGCTGCAGCACGTCGTTGATCTGCAAATCAGCGCCGCGTCGAACTTCCAGATTTGGCTAACGGATCTCCGGGCCTCATTGCACGTCCGAGCCCCATGCCTCGCCTCGAGCCAGCGCAGCTTTTTTCGCTGCAGCCAACCGGTCGCGGCCCTCGTTGATCTTAGCCTTCAACGCAGCGAGATTCGCGCCGGCGTTGAATTCCCGCTTCTCGCTCCATTGCCCTTCCTCGATCGCCGCCTGCTTCAGCACGTCGTTGATCTCCTTGAAACAGGCGGCCGGGCACGAATCCCCATGCGCCATGCGCCACGCCGCCGTCAAGGAAGTCCTGTCCGGCATCAAGCGCACCCACGGGACCGCCCAGGCCGGCAAGGCCGCGCTGCTCACCGAGCACCTGCGCCGGCTGCTCGCGGTCATTCCGGATAGCCTGCTCGGGAAGCGCGACGCCGCCATTTCGCTGCTCGGGTTTGCCGGCGCGTTCCGGCGCTCGGAGCTGGTTTCCTTCACGATCCCGGATGTCGAGTTTAACGAGGACGGCCTGAAAGTGACGATCCGACGGAGCAAGACGGACCAGGAGGGCCAGGGACGCGTTGTCGGCGTTCCTTACGGCAGCAACCCGCAATTGCCCAGTACGATCCTTGCAGCGTTGGTTAAAAGCCTCCGACATTGCCCATGGACCGTTATTCCGTGGCGTGAACCGTCATGGCCACGTCGCTGCGAGGGCGCTAACGGATCAGACCGTGCGGGGAGTAGTGCCGAAGTATTGCCAGACGGCCGGCCTCGATGCGTCGAAATTTAGCGCGCATTCTCTGCGGTCGGGATTTGTGACGCAGGACAATCAACAACGCGTCGGAGCGCTCGATCATTAGAGCCCGAGTTCGCAGCTTCGCTCGAAAATCTTGTGGATGGGAAAGTGGCGCTTGAAAATGAAGTTGCGACAGTACTCGATCTGCGCGATGGCGTAAAACCGTGACAGGTTCATCTGGCTGCGTTCCTTTTTGGAGAACTTCGGCCCTAATAGGAACGTCCAGTAATCGAGTTGCTTACCGATGATCTCCGCACTTAGCCGGTCGGCGGCCGCCTGTAGTTCGGCCACATCATCCACCGCCAGGAAGGCATTGTCGTTTTTGCGGAAGCCGATCTGCTTTCGCTTCAGTTCCTGTTCGATGAACGAGTGGCCGTTGAGCCAGTAGGTGGCGTGAAAGGGAAAGAAGCTCGCCACGCGTACGATGATCGGACCTAGAACTGCATCCCGGATATAGAAGTAGTAGTGAGTGAAGCGGCTTCGTTGGTGCGCCAGGATGCGATGGTTGGGATCTTGCGTCGGAAATTTGGGCACGCTGATGCGGAAGGTGCGTCCTTGCTCCATGCTCTTGAAGATGAAGTAGACGCCGTAGGCGTTCTTCTTCTTCTCCATGCGGCGCAGCGCGAGCCGGACGTAGTCCTCTTTGCGGGTTCCTTTTTCGGCCCACTCCATCGGGATCTTGTGGTTGCGGGCGTACGCCTCGACCCAATCCCGGTAGTCGTTGGTGCGCTGGCTGAGGATCTCTTTGCTCACCACCGGGATGCCCAGGACGTGCCGGAAGAAATAAACCACCTGCTCGGGCCTGGACAAACCGCTCAGGTATCCGTTAATGACGATGCGGTCGAAGCAGGGATAGACCAGAGACAGGAAATCCGCAAACAACTGGATGAACCGTTCCATGTCCACGAACTATACTCGATGGAGAGCAAAAACTGTGGGCCGCAGAACCATCAAACGCGGATCGGCTAGACAGGTGGTGGACGGTAAGGGCTTCTGCCTTGCCGACGAGGTTGGCTACATCCAAGACAAGGCCGCCGATCACGACGGACGGATAGTCACCATCGGTCAACTCATCCTCTTCTCCACCGACACCGGTGATGCCTGGCTGCTCGACGTCACCGACCAACTTGCGGTCCGTCTGGCCAGGGACGGTGCCCCCGAACCGATCTACCTGGAGGAGACTGATACCAGCTTCGCGATCGAATGGAAGGGTCGATATCGGATCGAGGGACCAGCTTTCATCTACGCCGATCGCAACACCGGCCGCGTCACCACTATCCTCGGCTACCCCACACACAAACTCGCTCAAGCCGACTGATCTGAAAATTTCAAATATCTTTGGCTAGATCTTGTTGGTGGCGGGATTCACCGCGATGGCGTTGCAGTTGCTTCCCGTGCGCACGGTGGCGAGGACCGGGCCCGTGGAGCCGTCGATCACCGTGACTGAACTTTCGCCGGAGTTGGCTACGTATACGCGGTTGGTCTGCGGATTCACGGCGGCGGCTTCCGGCCCGGAGCCAACCTTGACGGTGGCGGAGACGGCGTGAGTAGACCCATCGACAACGGTTACGGAGCCGCTGTTGTGATTGACGATGTACGCCCTGTTGGTGGCCTCGTTGACCGCGATCGCCATGGGCTGCCGGCCCGTGGCGATGTTCTGCGCAGTTTGCGCGTACGCCAGAGCGCACGTGGCGGCGGCGAGGGTTGCTATTTTCCTCACGATCATTTGGCTCCCTCAATCGATTGCGCGGCTTTCGAACGGACGGGCGCGAGCATCTGCTGGGTGGTGAACCTGGCATCGAAAGTGACGTTGAACATGCAGACCACCATCTCGTCGAAGCTCTGCTGGCCCCAGGTCACAGTCTTCGTGGGATCCGGGTTCTCCGGGTTGTTCTTCGAATTATCGAAGCGTTCGGTGCATTGAAGTTTCGTGCCTTTAGGCAGTTTGAGAGGCTCGGCGAGGTCGTACCACAGTTGCCAGTGCCAGTTGTAGCGTGGCACGTCGAGCAGGGTTTCGGTTTTGCCATCGGCGAAGAGAATGCGGTACTGCGCGGCTTTGCCCCGCATGTGCATGTGAGGATGCATGCCGAGCAGGGTGACGTCTTCGGGCATGGTGTATGAGGCGTCGACGCGGAAGTCCGGATCGCCGGGCGGAATCTTGAAGGACGAATTGCCGGCGGAGAGGGTCATTGCGCGCTCGACCGGCGGCTCTTTGGCGAGCACCAGGCCGAGGCGCGACTGGTCCGTGGTGGCCTTGCCGTTAGGCATGTAGTGGATCTCAAGCACGATGTCCGAGCCCGCGGGAATCAACTTGGCCTGGCCGGGCTTGAACATGTCGGGCGGTTGGCCGGGCGCGTAGCCGGTGAGCCAATCGTTGGGCACGTCGTCCTTCGGCGGCTTGGCACCGTCGTTCTTGGAAGGGGGCGCCTCGAAAAACTCGTTGGCCGGCATGTCCTTGAAGTAATTGGAGCCCGGCGCGCGCACGTAGGCGACGATATGGTGAACCACCCGATAGTTGGTGGGCGCGGCCTGGACGTGCTGCACCCAGGTGTCCTTCGTGAAGCCGGTGGGGATGATAACGTACTGATATTCCATCACACCGGTAGCGGGCACGGGGAACGGCTTGGGCAATTGAAAGATCACGTCGGGTTTGGGGATACTCCAGCCCTCGACGAAGTGGCGGGGCGCGGGCATGTCCTTGGAATCGCCAGGGGGTGCGCCGGCGTCCACCCAGGCGACCAGCGTATGAATATCGCTCTGCGACAACGAAGCGTCGTTGGAGAATTTCCCGAACCGTGGATCGGCGAACCACGGCGGCATCTTTTTTTGCAGCACCGCCTCTTTGATGGCCTTCGCCCACGGGCGCGCCTGTTCATAAGTGAGCAACGGGAACGGGGCGGCTTCGCCGGGCCGATGGCAGGGCTGGCAGTTGCGCTGCAGTATGGGCACGACGTCTCTGGCGAAGGTAGCCTTGGCGTTGCTCAACTGCGCGGGCAGGGTGACTGGCGAGCTGAGTGCAATCGACAGGACAAACATTGTACGCAACATACGTTCTCCTCAGTTTCGCGTGCAGTCGGCGATTCGTTGGTCCATCCTATCAGCCGTCGGGGGGCGGGCGCGCCTACCTGCGGATAGGGTGTTGGAGGAAGACGTTGCCGAATGCCAGGCTTTCCACTATTAGGCGTTTGTCGGTTGTCCCTGCGCACCCCCGAGGGTGTCGCGGTCATAGTCCGAACGTCACGATCGTGGATCCTGCCGCGATGGCGACATACTGCCGGGCGTCTACCGTGTAACTCATGGGGCCTGCCCTCCAGCCCTGGCCGGTATTGAAGTGCCATAGCAGTTTGCCGGTCTTCGCATCCGCCGCGACGAAGGCCCCGCTGCCATCGCCATAGAAGACCAGCCCGCCCGCGGTCGCCATCAGGCCGCTTCCCAAAATCCCGCC
>JAOAPT010000055.1 GCA_025463045.1 Candidatus Solibacter sp. | reverse complement strand
CGCAAGGTGTACCGCCACCGTGGTCTTCCCGTCCTTAGGCATCGGGCTGACCACTGCGAGCACGCGGGAGTAATACTTGGCAAATAGGATCGAAAGCGCAATCGTGCGAAAGGACTCCGCCGCCATCGAGAACGGCTCGGCCCAAATGGCGGAACACCGGTCGGGCGCTGTTTCCGCCGCCTCCCCCAACATGGGAAGCAGCGATGCGGGCTCCGCTCCCCTATCTCTCAGCACCGCGGAAGCGCGTCGGATCGAAGGGATTGCTCCGAACTCCGGCAGGTTAAGACACTCGCCGGCTTCACCCGGCTCACGAATGGTGCGGTTGGCCCGCACCTTCAACAGCGCGAGTAATCCGCCCGCCGCCAAGCCGCACAATGACCCGACACCGGCGTTCAGCACCGGCCTAGGTCTCCGGGGAATCACTGGCACATTGGCGGTATCCACAATTCGAATATTGCCGGTGCCCAGCGCCGCCGCCATACCAACTTCCTTTACGCGCGTCAGCATGCTTTCGTAGAGCTGCCGTTCGCTATCCACCTCGCGCTTCAGGATGTCGTAATGGACGGCCCGCCCCGCTTGTACGGAAACCAGCTGGGCCTGTCGCTGATAGGCGGCGATGAGCAGGTCTTCCCGGCGCTTGGCGTCGACATACTCGTTCCGAATCCGCCCCATTACGTTCTCGGTCTCCTTTTGCAGTAGCGGCTCCAGCGTGGCGAGTTGCGCCTGCACGCGCTCCACTTTGTAGTACGCCGGTGTGAACGAGCTCAGCAGTTCCGCGAGTTGGCGTTTCAGTTCGTTGATTCGGGTTTGCGATTCGCGCAGGGATCCGCTGTCCAGAATTTCCGGCAGGGTCTCAGGCGGACTTTTCGATGCGAGTTCGTGCCTGGCTTGCCGCACCACCAGTTCAGCCTGGGTGCGGGCGAGGTCCTGCTGTATTTGCCGCAGCCTCTCCTCGGCGATCGTGCCGTGCTCGGAAGTGAACACGAGTTCGTTCTGGCCCACATAGGTCTGCAGCTCCTGCTGACTCCGCAGCAGCTTCTGCTTCAATTCATCGATTTGATCGTTCAGCCATTTGCTGGTGTGCAGCGAGGCATAGTGACGCGAACCCACGCTCGCTTCGGCGAACTCGGCGGCCAGCGTATTCGCGAATGCTGCCGCTGCGCGGGCGTCCGGCGAATCGCAAGTGATTTCCAGAACACGCGTCCGCTCCGGCACCGTAATAGTCAACGTGCTCGCGGCCCAATCCACATCCGCCGCCCGAAAGGGACTCGGCGCCGGCGTGTTCTGTCCCACCGCATCGGACGCCGCCGCTCCCTGGTTCGCGGTGAGCCGCCTTTGCACCTGATCCACCAGATGCCAGCTCTGGACCAGCTTTGCCTGTGTTAGCACGTCCGCATCCTGGCCGGGGGTGACGGTTGGATTCAGTTCCCGGCTGTTCATGAAATTTTCGTTCAGGTTCTGGACCTCCAGCGTGGAAGACGCGCGATAGATCGGCGTCTGCAATCGCGTCGCGACGCAGCCTCCAATCAGCCCCAGCACTCCCGCTGCGGAGACCAGCCACTTGTGCCGCCACATCCTCTCAAGCAGCGGCTTCGAACTCGCGGTCGGGCCAGTCTCCAGACCTGCGCAGGAGAGGATTCCGTATTGCACCGGCACAATGTTTCGCCTTGCCTGCAACGGCTCGGCAGGGTTGCTGCTGGCGAAAGGGTCGTAAGCGGGCATTTGATTTCCCCCGAAAGGTTCAGCGCGACGCACGCCAGATGGCGATCCCTGTTCCGGCACTCACCACCGCCTCGATCGTGCGTATCGCCACGACCTTCGGCTTGTTCGTCGGGACGAACAGGATGTCATCCCGGTGCAAAGGCGTGTCCTCTCCGCGGCCGTCCAGTGTGCGTTTGAGATTCAAGGGTTCTTCCTGCCGCTGCGCGCTGCCGGGAACGGATCGCAGTATCACCGCCGTCTTGGGAGACGCGGTGTTCTTTAATCCTCCGGCTAGCGAGATAGCCTGCAACACGCTCATACTCTGATCTTCGGCAAGCGTGAAACCTCCGGACCTCTGAACCTCGCCTACCACGTAAATCATCTCCGCCCTCGGCACTGAAATCACGTCATTCGGCGCGACGTAAATGTTTTCCGCGGGGTCGCTGGCGTCCAGGATCGTTTTCACTTTCACCTCGGCCACGCTAAAAGCGCCGGTCGAATCGTCGGTCGCGCTCTTCAGCGGAATCCGTCCGTAGGCAAGCTGGCGCGTAAGTTTCACCGTGCTGCCCGCATCGGCTCTCAACCCGCCCGCCAGGGAGAGTGCTTCCACCAACGTCTTCTTTCCTTCCAGATGATGAACTCCCGGTGCGTTCACGGCGCCGATAACTGAAATCGGCTGGCTGCGAAACTCCAGGATCGAAACGCTCACCGCCGGCCGGAGCTGGTATGTCTTCAACTTGCTCTCAATCGCCGATTCGAGCTGCGACACCGCAAGCCCTGCCGCTTGGATCCGGCCCGCCAGCGGAATATTGACGAATCCGCTGCTGTCCACACGATACGACGTCTTGGAGACTTCGTCGAGCTCGAGCGCCCCGACGGAGATCTGGTCCCCGGGGCCCAGTGTGTAGTTGGTTATAGCCGACTTGTCGCGCGCGCGTTCTTCGGGCGCGGATTGCCCTAACGCTTGCGAGGTCGCCAGAATGCTTGCTGTTATAGATAACAATCTTAGGAAGGGTTTCAAAGTCTCACCGTTTCATCGCTGGATGCGTCTCATCGCTGGATGTGTGTCATCGCTGGATGCGTGTCATCGCTGGATGCGTGTCTCGGAACGCGTGGTAGCGGGTCCGACTTCGAAGTGAATCACGCAGGTGCCTTTCACCGCGCGTCCGTTCACCCGAGCCGGTTCGAAACGCCATTGCCGTGCCGCGTCCACGGCAGCTCTCTTTATGAACTCGCCCAAGGCCCCGGGAGAATTTGGCGCTTCCACACTCCCCTCCGCCTCGGTCACCTTTCCAGATGCGTCCACCGTTACGGAAATCGTAACCTTCACACGCGTTTGGATCAGTGCTCTCAAATTCGAAGGCAGCGTGGGCGCGAACCGGTTCACCGGAACCGGAGGGGTCACCGACGTCGCGGTGTCGGCGCCACTCTTGGGAAGCGGTTCCGCTACGCTGCTGATGGGTAATTCCGGGGGGCGCGCCGGGGGGATCTGCTCTGGGGAGATCTGCGGGCTGGGCAACTGCACCGTCGGCGCCGGAGTAACGAAAAGGGTAGTAGGCGGTAGGTCAGCCTCTGGAGGCGTTGGCACCGGCGCATTCTTCGCAAGACTGGACGGAGGAACCAGAAACGGCTTCGATTTGACGGGTGCCGTCGCGGCTTGCGGCCCTTCCGGGGGCGGCTGTGTGTAGACGCCGTGCGCGGGCACTGATTCGCCGTTCGGCTTACTTAGGACGCGCAGCGTTTCCAACCGGCTCCTTTTCAGATCGTCGAAGACTTCCAGGCGAAAGGTGATGTCGTCTGAATCGACGGAATAGAGGACCCGTCCCGCCCTCAACTGCTCCCGATCCAGGACCCAATCCCGACGGCTGTCGCGAACGCGAATCGTCAGAATTCCCCCTCTGGAATTCGTCATAACCTCGGGGTCCCACTTCACAATGAGGCTCTCTCCCGCGCGTTGTACCGAAAGTCCCAGCATAGAAGTTTCCGTATCCGTCGGAGCGCTTAGCCCGGTACGTGTGGGGACCGGCCGCACGCCGTTGACCTTGGCGGCGATTGCGGCGGCAATCGCGAGGACAGCAACACCTCCAATAACGAAACCCCGGCTGTTGCGGCTTGGAGTGCGATCCGCCGCCTGGCCGGCATCGGCAACATGGTCCGAATCGGCCGTAATGTGGACGGCGGACGCCCCACTGGCGGCCGACGATAGGGCGCCGGACGGCAGCAGTGACGATTCAGGGAACACCAGGCGGTCACGCTGCGGAAGGTCTCCCGCGCTCGCACACCAGGAAATACTCGCCGCAAGTCCGTCGGGTACCGGACCTTCGATAGCGACATCGACACGGGGGTAAGACAACGTACCGTCTGACCATCTGGGGGCACCAGGTTCGAGGGCCCCGGGCACGGCGAGCCGGTAACTACCCACCGCGTGGATTCGCCGCTCCGGAGAGCGCCGCCATCGGTCCAGCACTAATTGGAGTGTCTCGTCGTGACCGGCCGGTTCGAACGCTTCCACCACAACCACTGGAGTCAGAGCGTCTGCAACACTGCCTAACAGCACACCGCAGTTCTCGACTTCGCGGTCCGCCATTGCTGTGGCACGCTGCGTAGTGAGGCCGCGAATCACGCGGAAGTGGAACCGAATGCAAAGGGACCCATCCGCCGCGGTCCACGTATACTGCGTCTGTAACCGCAGCCTTGTGCCAGGCATGTCGACACTCTTCGGCAAGGCGTTGGGCGGCAGACTTACTTTCGAGAACATCATGCTAAATGAACAAGGCTGCTGTTCCCCGCGCCGGCACGACCCGCCGGGATCCTGGTAGGCTGCGGCCCTATGACGATCAGTTCGACGTCTGGATCGATTGTCGCGGCCACTGAACGCTGCAGCAGATTGATCGATACTGTGATTCGTCTCCGTTTGGTTACATCAATGACGATTCCTTCCATGCCACTGAGCGGTCCGTTCGCGATCCGGACCCTCTGGCCCTCCGTAACATACGGAAACGCTTCCACATTCGATCCGGACTGCACGATTCTCCGGATATCTTCGATCTCCGCGTCAGGAATTGGCATAGGCACTTTGCCTACACCTAGTACCCCCAACACGCCGGGCGTAGTAAGAACTGGCATCCTCTTGCCCGGATCCAGACGGCAGAACAGATAGCCGGGAAATAGCGGCGTCTCCAGGGTTACGGTCCTGTGCCGCCACTCGCGGCGATGGTTGTAGAGGGGCAGGAATGGTTCAAAACCCTTTTCGCATAAAAGCCTCGCGATATTTCGTTCGAAGCGCGGTCTTGCCTGCAAAGCAAACCATGCCAAGTTGTCATCGGCGTGCATGTCGTATTCTCCAGTTGACTCGGGAGGCTGGCGTGAGGGCGGAAACGGACAGGCCGTCCAGATGTGCCATCCGCCCCTACAGAGTTACACATACGCGTTTTGCCTCTGATCATCAAGCATCCGCCCCTGTCAGCGGGACACATGAACTGACCACGAGCCGAATCTCTATCCTAAGTCTGATACTCCACTTTGCATTTCCATCAGATTTAAGACTCACGTGGTCTGCTCCCGTCGACCGGGCGGCTTCACATGCGTTAAATACCCATGCGCGTTCGCCGTCGCGTTCTGTATGGCCCCTTCCTGCTTGCCAAAGTCTAATTGGTAGCCTGCGTCACTCTACAGCGCTTTTCAGGCGGCGCGGGTCAGTCGGAAATCTTACTCCAAATGAAGTACTTCGCGTTACTTTAGACAAAGCTACCGCAAGAAGTGGCAAAAATTTGAGTTATTTTCTCTGCGTAAGCTGCGACCGGTTAGGTAACTATATTTATCCGAATCGATAGTCAAAGGAAATAGGTCATTTGCCTAGATAGTCACCCAACGAACTGGGTGTTTGGAACCAAGACTTTTCTTGCTCTTGCCCCCCGCTTCTGCGAAGGAGAGCAATCGGCTAATCGCTGTTGGCTTAGCTATTCGTACCATTTAGCGCACTTCAGCAGGTCTCGCTCAAAGACTCCAATAATTCCGGCGCTGACGATATTTGCGCGCGCCTGCGGGAATGGTCGACCCCTCGGTGTCAGATTAGTCAGGAGTGGACGAGCGCGCGATACTCTACACGCCGCTGCGCGCCGCGTTACCCGCAACTTCTGCATACCTCACACGCGGGCGAGCCTATACAAGCGTTAGGCCGACTACCATAGCGCCCGCAGCACCACCTGCGCACGCCGCGCGTTGGTTCCGTCCGGGAAGCCGCCTGAGGCGCTGCCGGCGCCAAGCCGGGGGGACGGTGTGAGCACTCCATTTGCGACGTTATATGCCCGAGTAATCACACTTGTGGAATATGTATGATTGAAAACGTTGAAGGCCTCGAATGATACCTGAAACCGAAGCCGCTCTCTTATGGGTAAGACCTTAGTTATGCGTGCATCCGTGCGAATGATCGGATCCGTGAGGAGATTGTTGAGCGGCCAGAATGGTACGCGCGTAGAACCGCCGAAGCCGTTCATCGTCGTGTTATATGCAGCGCCGGCGAAGGGTGTTCCGCTGATACTTACCAGCGCCATGGCCGGGAATCCCGATCCGAAGGTCGAAAGCTGCGAGATCTGCCAGTTGTTCAGCAGGTATCGGCCAATTCCGTCCTTGCGCCGAGAGACTATTGGCGACCAGATGGTGTTGACCGTCAGCCGGTGCCGTTCGTCTAAGGCTGAAGTCCCCTTCTCACCGCGATAGTTACCGTTGGTCAGCGTAACTGGGCCCGTGCTGAAGAACACGTTCTGCGATCCAACGCCTTGGTTGTAATCGATGGCATGCGACCACGTGTACGCGAGCTCCGCTTCGATGCCGCGGGAAAATCGCTTGATCATCTGGACGGCGAGACCGTTGTAGTAACTGTTCGCCGCTGAATCCACCTGGTTGATCCGGTTCCAGTTTGGATCTACGCGGTTGGCCCGCCGGTATGTCGGCGTCGTATACGTGCCTACCTGGTTCCCGCTCGCATCGTTGATGCGATACGTAACCGGCGGTCCCTGTACGCCGATATTGAGATCTTCAACAGCGGTCATGTGCAGGCCGCGGCTCCAGACATACGAAAGCGTAAGCGACAAGTTCGCGTTGATATTATGCTCGATCGCCACGTTGGCCTGCTCTGAATAAGCGTTCCGGAAATTCGGGGACGCGAAGGTCAAATCCACAGTCCCCACCGGTGCGCTGCTATTCATCAACATCAATCTGTTAGGAAAGACCGGGCCGGCCGCGAGATCCTGCGGCACGGTCCCATTTAACGTCGCCAATTGCTGGCTAACTCCGTTCTGCAAAAAGAGAGTGTCGATCAGTCCGCCCTCGTAGCGTGCGTAGGACAAACCATAGCCGGCGCGCACCACGGACTTGGACTTATTGAAGCCGTACGCAACGCCCGCCCGCGGTCCGAAATTTCGCGTAGTAGATGGAATCCGCCCGGTAGCGGGATACTGCGGGTTCACGCGCCCCACACTCTGCGAGATCGGTTGCGGCAGTGCCGCATAGTCGTAACGCAACCCGAGGTTCACCGTGAGGTTAGCTGTCACCCGCCACTGGTCCTGCGCGAATACCGCGAAGTCCCTGGTCGTTATGTCGACGATCGCATCACCGAACCGCTGCGAGTAACCTTGCCAGCTCTTGGCGCCCGTAGAGTTGCCGGTGAGGTCCTGCGCGAACGCGGTCAAGGTCGGGAACGTGTACGTGCCCCAACGGTTCTGTAATACATCGTTGTAATCTTCCGTGCTCATCACGTCTGCGCCGAACTTCATCGAGTGCCGACCGCGCGTCAACGAGAGGCTATCCGCAAACTGGAAGCGATTCTCGCTGGGGTTGAGCCTCGGATAGTCCACCGCCGTCCCGAGGTTCGTTTGTCCCTGCACCGTGATCCCCAGGAACCCGATTCCCGGCAGCGCCAGTTCGTTGCTGACGTAATCGAACTGCTTGTCCTTGAACCACCCGAAGCGGAACTCGTTTACCGCTGTCGCCGTCGCCAGCGCAGTCCACGAAAGCCTCCCGTATCGCGCTCGCACTGTCGAACTCGCGTTGTTGCCGATCCCGCTTCCGTTGGTCGTCGCGGCAGCCGTCTGGATGCCGTTCGGAGAAAGCCAGCGCAGATAATTGAAGCTGACACTCAGCGAGTGCCGCTCCGTGGGGCGCCAGTCCACCTTGCCGAACCCGAGTTCCGAATTCGCGGATCGGTCGAGCGTCTGGAATTGCCGTTGCAAAAATTGAATGGCCGCACCGCACTGCGCCTGCGTCGCCGGAGCGCCGCACGTCGGCGCTCCCGTCGGCTGCACCGCGACGAAGTTTCCGGCGGCGTCGAAGAACGGCGGGCTGAGCAGTGAGGCCGAAAGCGGGAACTCGCGCCGCGTCAGTTCGCCGTTCACGAAGTAGAACAGTTTGTTCGCGATCAACTTTCCACCCGCGCTCGCACCTGCTTGATGGCGCCTCTCCGGAGGATTCGTCGCCGCATATGGATCGCGCGCGTTGAAGTCCTGGTTGCGGAAGAACCAGTACGCCGTCGCGTGAAAATCGTTCGAGCCGCTACGAGTGACCGTATTGACTACGCCGCCAATCGCCCGGCCGAACTCCGCGGAGTACGCATTGGCCAGAACCTGGAATTCCTGCACTGCGTCCTGCGAGATCTGCGACGCAATGCGTGTACGTCCCGCGTTCTCGTTATAGAACTGCTCGGTGCTGTCGTTCCCGTCCGTTAGAAAGGTATTTCCTCCCGGTACGCCGCGGAAAGAAAGTAGTCCGAAAGTTCCATCGGGTACTACCGCGGGCGCCAGCAGGACAAAGCTGTCCACCCGCCGTCCATTGATCGGCAGATCCATAATCTGGTTGGTCGCAACCACCTGTGAGACTTCCGTCTTACCCGGCTCGAGCAGTAGTCCGGGGACCGTTAGATCCACTTGTACGGTACTACCCGCTACCTGAAGCACCGCATCGACGAACAGCACCTTGCCAACCTCGAGCGTCATCCGCTTCACTTCGAAATTATTGAATCCGGGTGCGCTAACTTTAACCTCATACCCATCGGCCGGCACCAGGGAAGGCGCAGAAAAACTTCCGGAGTCGTTGCTTGTGAGCGACCGCGTGATGCCGCGCGACGCATTTGTTACGGCGACTTTCGCATTCGGAATGACTCCGCCGGAGGCATCCCGTACGATTCCCGAAATCGCGCCGAACCCGGCCACCGTTTGGCTAAACCCCGGGAATACGAGCGCGCACGTCGCTAAGATGACCGCGAAAACTTTTCTCATTTTACCCTCCAAGGCCTTTCGGGAGACTTGCCGGTGACTCGCCGCCGGCCTTCCGCGGCTGTAGTACGATCGGTTGCTGCCGCCACCGGACCTAACCGGCATAGTATGCACCCAACGGCTACACGGAACCAATAGACAATCGACTCTGTGTCACCGGTTGGCACGTCGTCATAGCCTCCATATGTGGCTATACATACTATGACGCGGTTATAAAGGTCTTGAAATTATATTGGTATCGGAGCATGGTTATTTAAAGGCGATAAAGCATGGGGCTCAGTCAAAGTTATCTCACTAGTCGAGAGCGGGAAGTCGTAGTACTACTTGCTAGGGGTTACAGTTGCAGGGAGATTGCGAGCGCGCTAAGCGTATCCCCTAAGACCGTTGAATGCCATAGGTCTCATATTATGGAAAAACTAGGAGCCAATGAAATAAGTGCGGTCGTTCGATACGCGATTCGCAATGGCTTAATTGAGGCCTAAATGCCTACAGGGAGACGTCTTGGCGGCAAGCTGGCCGGCTCCAGTCGCAAACGAGCACTTAATATTGTCTGGACGCCGAGACGCTAGCCCAATGGTAACCCGCATACCCCCCACGGACGACCGGCCTATGGCGGTCCTGACCAGACGCCAGCTACAGATTCTCGTGCTGATTGCAAATGGCATGAACGCCAAAGAGATAGCCGGTATGCTCCATATTTCATCGAAAACCGTCGGCTGCCATCGCAGCAACATTATGCGTCGGCTAGGCATCCATGACGTCGCCGGACTGGTTAGATATTCGATCCGGAATGGCTTAGTGAAAGCCTGAATGTTCGAGCGCAACATTGATTATGTGATCGCGATCTGGGCCAATCGGTTAGGAGAAACACGTATTTAACATCATAGAACGATGTGGTTGAATCCCCTGTGGTGCCACATGAACGCGACAACTGTGCGATTAGTTAGGTGGAGGGCTGTCGCCCCACGAACTTACTTGCGATAAGACAATCGTTCTTAGCGAGGACGGTAGCTGCTTCGAGTAGGAAATCGCGGAGCGGCCCAAGCCAGCGACGCACGCAAGTTCTGCCACGAATATCCGGGGACTGGGACTAAAGAGATCAAGCGGCACGGGAGTAGAGGGGCAAGTCTTGACGACAGTGATCCAGCCACGTTCCGAGATTTTGATACGGTATCCAACCAAAGTCCATCGGACTTTCTGATGCATTCCGTGTGGATCCAGCCAGTGCGCCACCTGAGACGCTATCGCCGACATAGTACAGACCTGTGTCGTTACCGATACGCCTGCATGGTATCTATGCCAATCGCTGCCGCCTGAGGCTCCAACCTTGTCCTGTTCAGTGAACGTTCTCTCCAGCGCGCCTCGACCGACTGCATCGCCGACTGTCATTCGGAGCGCAAATCATCAGGGCAGCCAGAATTCGTCAGTTCTACAGCTCCGGTACTTCAGGTCCATGCAGATGAGGCAGCGGAATTCATAAGGACAAAGTGTCATGCGGGAGGATCAGACGTCGCGATAGTGCCTCGCGATGGGGCTTGTGTCGCGAGGATCACAAGAGCGTCCTTGTGACCCGTACACTACTCCTCGCCGAAGCCGACTGCCTCCCCTACGCCGTCCGCCGGGCCAGCGGCTTCGTTGTGTGCTGGGCCTGGTGATGATGCGAGGGCTACCGTCGCGAAGCGAGTTGATGGACACAAACCAATATTATGCGCCAGCGCCGGACGAGCAGGCAACTTACTGCGGAGTCAGTATCCATCAAGCGTAGATTCGGCGGCT
>JAOAPT010000032.1 GCA_025463045.1 Candidatus Solibacter sp. | reverse complement strand
CTCCGTTGAAGAACACACACCGATCGGAGCCGCGACGGATACGGATTCGTGGTCGCGTGCCGGATTGCGTGCTCCGGCATGCCAGCGCCTTATCCCTCTTCAATCGCTGCCGTCAGCATGTTCGACTTCGGCAGGGGCTTCCAGAAGATCAGTGCGAGCGTGATCGTCAACAACTGCACGCCGACGATCAGGGCGACGCAGGCCGGCCATCCGCCGTGTGTCCAGAAGAATCCGGGAATCGCCGAGCCGCCGCTGCCGCCCACGTAGTAGAAGGTAACGTACAACCCGACGGCCGACGCACGTGATTCCGTGGCGGCGCTCCCGACGTAACTCGAGCCCGCGGAATTGGCGATGAACACACCAGTGCACGCGAGCGTGAGCCCGACCATCACCACCGGCAGACTGTGGACCAGCGTGAGGCACACGCCCGTCGCGCCGCCGGTGAACGCGACGACGAGCGCAAAGCGATGCCCCAACCGATCGATCGCACGGCCGGCTACCGGCGTCACCACCGCACCCACCAGGTACACGACGAACAGCAGTCCGAGCGCCGCGGTACTCAAGTTGAACGGTGGCGCGGCCAAATAGAAATTCACGTACGTGAACGTGCCGAGCAGCGAAAACATCACGCAGAAGCCGACCACGTAGGTCGCCACGAGACGCGGATTGCGGAGGTGGCGGAGCATCGCTGCGCGCGGCGATCCGCCGGCACGCGTGCGTTTGAAGCGGTGGCCGGCGGGCAGCCACGCGCGGATGGCGATCGCCCCCAGGAGATTCAAGGTACCCAGGGCGACGAAGGCCCATCGCCAGTTGGCGTGGGACGCGACCATCGCCGCGAGCGCCCGTCCGCTGAAGCCGCCAAGCACCGTTCCCGTGACGTAGGCCGCCGTCGCCGCGCCCGCCCCCGCCTCCCATTCTTCGTTGATGTAGGCGATGACCACGGCGAAGATTCCCGGCGTGAAAATGCCTTGCAGAAATCGCCAGAAGAGGAGTTGCCCGTAGCTGCCGGCAGTCGCCGCCATCAGAGTCGGAACGGCGAGCAGAAAGGCCGCGGGCACGATCACGCGCTTGCGCCCGAAGCGATCGGCGACCACGCCGGCGAAGGGCGCGGCAAGCGCGACGGCGAGCGTCGACGCGGTCACGACGAGACTAATCGCGCCGGGAGTGACGCGGAATTCACGCGCGAGCAGCGGCAGGAGCGGCTGCGGCGCGAAGAGTGTGACGAAGGCGCAGAATCCGGCAAATACCACCGCGGCGGTCCGGGTTTTTGAAGGCGCGAGCGCCGGCGAGATCATGTCTTTTTATTATGCGCTGCCAGCGCGCGATTTGCCCCGATCGAGGCATATGACGGAGGGCCGGGCGCACACTGCACGTTTGAATCCAAGCGGTTAGTGTGGCAGCTAAATTACACCTGAACTCTGAATCTTTCTCCGTTCCTGCCGCGCAATCCCGAAGTCTATGGCGGCTGATCAACACCGGCTGGAGCGGTGGAGCGTTCGGCGTCGGCACGCGCATGAGCTTGCCGTTGACGCGCACGCTGGTGACGGAAGCGCTCAGCGGATCGTTGGACAAGGCCGAGTCCGCATCTCCCGTGTTCAAGATAGAGGTGCCCGTGGCATGCCCGAACGTCGACGCCAAGGCGCTCGATCCGCGCGCGACGTGGAGCGATCCGAAGGCGTATGACTAGCGGACAACGTCGATGCTGGCGATGGTACGTGAGCCGGTGCGCCACTGGTTGACGACCTTACCTTTTGTGTCGACCTCGATGATCCGGCGGCCCGTGTAATCGTTGATCAGGATTGCGCCGTCGGGGAGGAGCGCGAAGCCGGAGGCCCAGCCGAGCTGGATCGCGGGGTTCGTGCCGCCGATGGTGCGGACGATGGAGCCAGTGCGATCGACTTCGACGAGTTCGCCGGGGTCGGAGAGGCTGATCAGCGTATTGCCATTCGCGAGGCGGCGGCCCATGTAAAGCTTGCGCGCTTTGGCGTTCGGGGCCTGCCATTGCCAGCTAACCTTGCCAGCGGCGTCGACTTCGATGAGACGGGCGTCGGCCTCGATCGCGATGAGCGTCGTACCCTGATCGGTGCGGTGGGCGTTGCGCGAGCGCATGGCGGCAAGGTCGGAGCTTTCGTATTTCCACGCGATGGCGCCGGCGGGCGTCACTTCGATCACCTTGCCGAGTTTCGCGTCGGCGATCAGCGTATTGCCGTTGGCGAGGCGCTGCGCGGCGATGGGGTGTTCGAGGCCGTCGGTGTACGTCCAGACGGGCTTGTGATCGGCGTCGAGTTCGACAACCTTTTTCTGCGGATTGATGGTGAAGAGGACATGCCCGTTGGGGAGGGACTGCACGTCGTGGCCGTGATCGTTGGGCGCCTTCCAGAGCAGTTTGCCGGAGGGCCACTCGATCTCGGCGATCTCGCCATTGGGGCCGTGGTCAGAGATGAGGAGCGTGTGGAGCGCGGGTGCGGGCTTGAGGTATTTGTCGAACCAGGCGATGGCGCGGTCGTCGGCGCGCGCGGCGTCGGCGCCTTTGAAGCCGTGGCCGGCGCCAGAGATGGTCTCGATTTCGGCGGGGACTCCGGCGGCGATGAGGCGCTCGATGATCCACAGGGACTGCTCATAGGCGACGTAGGGATCGGCGGTGCCGTGGATGGCGAGCGTGGGCGCTGCGTTGGGAGTCACCCAGTTGATCGGGCTGGCGCGCATGTGGATGAGGCGCTCGTGATCGAGATCGCCGCCGAGGAATTTGGGGAGGACCTCGGCCGCATCGACGGACTTGGAGTACGACTGCGTGAAATCGGTGGGACCGTATTCGTCGACCACGCATTGGACGGCGCTCGATTGATCGCGATTGGGACCGGAGCCTTCGAACTCGGGGATGCCGGCGGTGAGGCCGAGCATGAGGACGAGATGTCCGCCGGCGCTGCCGCCGAGCGTGCCGATGTGGGCGGGGTCGAGATTGTATTTGGCGGCGTTGGCGCGGAGAAAGCGGACGGCGGCCTTGACGTCTTCGACCGCGGCGGGAAATTGATTGCGCGGCGAAAGGCGATAGTTGGCGGAGGCGGCGACATAGCCGTGTTCGGCGAGTTTGATGGCGAGAGTGGTGTAGCCTTCTTTGTTGCCGGCGCGGAATCCGCCGCCGTGGACGAGGAGGACGGCGGGGCGCGGAGTGGTCGCCGCGTCGCGCGGGCGGATCACATCAAGTGTCTGGCGGCCGCCGACCGCGGAGTATTCGACGTCGCGCTCGGCGAGGACGGTGTCGGGGATTTTGGGCTGCGCGCAGAGAGCGGCGACGAAGAGCGGGAGGAGAAGAAGAGTGCGGGGATGCATTGCGGATATTCTATACCTATGGTGCTGAACGATGGCCCGTTCGCAGTCAAGGCGCGCAAGCGCGTGCCGTTTGAGTTTGTGCTGGAGGCGATCGCGGAGTTGTCGCCGCGGACGAATCCGATGTTCGGCTGCCTGGCGGTGTATGTCGGTGCGAAAATCGTGCTGATCCTGCGCGATCGACCGACGGGGACGGCGGACAACGGAGTGTGGCTGGCGACGACCGTCGAGCATCACGCGAGTTTGCGGCGCGAGTTTCCGAAGATGCGATCGATACAGGTATTCGGGAAAGACGTGACGGGATGGCAGGTGCTGCCGGCGGACGCTCCGGATTTCGAGGAGATGGCGCTGCGGGCGTGCGAACTGGTGCTCGCGGGAGATGCGCGGATCGGCAAGGTGCCGGGCGCGAAGAGGAAGAGGAAGTAATCAGCACAGACATTCCCTTGATTGAATTTGACCTGGGCTGAGGAGCCGGGATTGTTATACTTTTTGCTACCGCGTGACGCGCTCCACTGGAGAGAGACTGGGGCCCTATGAACTTCTGTCGCCGTTGGGGGAAGGGGGCATGGGTAAAGTATGGAAAGCGCGCGATACGCGGCTGAACCGCGCCGTCGCAATCAAGTTCTCCAAGCGCGTATTCAGTGAGCGGTCCGAGCGGGAGCAGCCGCACGACCAATTTCATGGTGAACGCCTCCTGGATAATCGTTGATCTGCTTGCCGCACTACACTAGGACCCATATGCCTGCGAGCGATACCGTACCGCAGCGGCAGGTGGAAGTTGGCCAGTCACTTATGGCCTCCAGCATCGAATAGGAATACCAGTACTTAGACCCGTGCAAGTGTATCCTTTCTTTCCATTCGTCGGGTTATACTGACGCTCGGAGTTAAAGCCGCCTATGACGAAGAACCTCGGATACCTGCTTTTGTTAATACTGGCTGGTATGCCATCCGCAACGTGCGAGGAACTGAAGGCCGCTCTGGAGAAGCCGATTCCGCGCGGTGCACGAGTGTTCATCGCGCCGGTTGCAGGGGGATTTGAAAACTATCTTGCGGCCGCCATCCAGAATAAGAAAGTTCCTGTCGTGGTTGTTACAAATAGGGACAAGGCAGAGTTTGAGATCTCGGGTGTGGCCGAAACCGAGAAGGCGGGATGGGCCAAAATGCTCTTTATGAGATCAGGCGCGTCACAGGAGCAAGCTGGCATTAAAATCGTGAGAATCGCGAGCGAGGAAGTTGTTTTCGCGTATGCCGTTCACAAAGCGAACTCTGCTCGTGGGCACCAAAGCGCAGCTGAAGCCTGCGCCAAGCACATGAAGGAAAAGGTCGAGGGGAATTGAGGTGTTCATGACTAGGATCACAAAGCTAGCTTTACTCGCGGTGTTTGCCGGTTTCCCCCTCTTGGGCGCCTCTCCGACAATCCCCCAAGGCGCGAAAGTCTTTATCTCTCCAATGAGTGGATTTGAAACGTACATCAAAGCTGCCGTTCAGAAAAAGAAGCTGCCGTTGGTAATTGTAGAGCAGCGAGACCAAGCCGATTTCGAAATCTCTGGTTCAGCCGAGAGCCAAAAAGCAAGCACCGCGAAAAAAGTGATCATGCTCGACTGGCATTCTACGGAGCAGGCCAGTGTCCGCGTCACTGACCTCAAATCGAGTGAGGTCGTCTTCGCATATTCTGTACATAAAGCGAGTTCCGCTCGCGGCAAACAGAGCTCAGCGGAGGCCTGCGCGAAACACCTGAAGGAAGCAATCAAGATCTCGAACAAATAGCCATAACCATCGATCGCGACTCATCGCCAGACGGCACACAGCCTAACGCGATTAGTCCTCCTAGCGCGCTAGCCTTCGGGAATTCTGTTGGCCATTTAGTCGTCAACGCGCAGCTCGAACCGGGAAAGGCCTCCCAGATCGCGATCGTCGAGTACGGCGCTGCATTCGCGTACGCCAGAATCGCACCGCACGCGCCCATCAATAGCGAAGGCCACAGGTCGGCGCCGACCCCACCAGCACCTCAGCCCTCAGTTCGCCGTCTCGGGCGTTTTCGGTCAAACGGGCAGACCAGTGCGGTT
>JAOAPT010000029.1 GCA_025463045.1 Candidatus Solibacter sp. | reverse complement strand
CACACGACGACTGCTGTAGATATGCCGAAGCTGATGATTGAGATGTTTCACATCAGTAGCAAATGACTCTGTGCTTTTGCCGAAGCGGTCGCGTTAGTGTTGACATCCACTCCCTGCTCGCCACTCGCCGGCGTCGTGGAAACGAGAGTCGGGAAGCCTTTGGCCGCACCGCTGCCGGTAGTGAACTGCAGCGATAAGGGCGCCATCGTATTGCCGGCCAGGTCGGCGGCTCCGTTCAGTTCGAGCAGGTAGGTTGTGCCCGCGCTCACCGGCGTCGCCGGCGTCAGCGCCAGCGATGTGCCATTCAAGGCCTTAGTCGCCGCAACCGTCTGGCCGTTCGCACTCAGCCGCGCGAAATCGCCGCTCAACGCCGGTGAGATCGCTTCGCTGAACACGACGCTTACCGCCGCCGTCGTGGCGATGCCGGTGGCGTTGTCGGGAGGAGTCACCGCGACCACCGCCGGCGGATCATGGTCCTCGACCGGTCCCGGGTTCAACGACAATACCGTGCTGGAAAACGAGGCTCCGGTAAAGTCCACCACGTCGAGCAGGCTCATACTCGCCGGCGAAGGCTTCACCCGCATGGTGAACGTCCGCCCATCGGCTGAGATGCTGGCCGCTCCGGCGACAGGGCCTGCACCGTTTGCCTGCGGACTTCCCACCGTCGAGTACTGCACCGCACTCAAAGGCATGATTCGCTTATTCGCGCGGAGTGCCGCCAGCACGTTCGCCGGCGCAATCGCGCCATACGCCGGCCCGACATCGAGCGCTTGCGCGGCCGTGAGGTCCGCATCGGTCCCCGTGGTGAACTGAAAGCTCGCGGGCGCCGCCGCGAGCCCGTATTGGTCGGTAAGTGAGTTATTGACCCGGACCCGATAGACCTTATTCGGCGAGAGCAGGTTCGTGGATTTCAACTCAACGCCGTAGCCGTTCGCAAAAGTATTGATCCGCGTCGCCACCGTCGTGCCGTTCGAATCCAGCACAACTCCCGCTGTGATCGTATTCGTATTGATCGGATGATTGAACAGCAGCCGGATCGATACATTGAGAGGCAGTCCGGAATCTCCATCGGCCGGGAAAAATCCGTTGACCACCGGCCCTTGAACGTCCGTTGCCGCGAACGTCGTGTACTGCGCCGATTGAGGCGTTCCTTGACCCGCATTCCCGAACAGATCCTGCGCCTTGCTCGGATCCACCGTGATCTGATAACTCGCCGGCCAGAAGTTATAGCCGCCGAATTGAGGCTGCGGACGCAGGATCATTCCCATTCCATCCGCCGTCACCGATATCTGCGTCTGGACCGTCGCGCCTCCATTTGCCGTCACCGAAACCGCCTGTCCCGACAGAACCGCCGGAGGCAGCAGTCGCTTGTTGAAGAACACCGTGAACGGCCCCGAACTGCCGGTGTTGGAAGCCCCCGATTTTGGATCGAATCCCGTAATCAGCGGCCCCGTGGTCTCCGGACCCGGGCCCGTCGTGAAGTCGAACGAATAGGCGTCGCCGAGATTCGCGGGGGGCGTGATTGTGAATGTATAGCGGGTCGATGGAGCGAGCGGCGCTGCGGGAGTTACCGAGATCGCCGTAACTGACGAGCTATCGTAGTAGCCGTTAGGTGGTTTGAGCGCTACGTTGGTCCCCGACTGACTCTTCAGCGTGTACTGGATGTTGTTTAGATATGAGGCATCCAGAATACTCCGCTGTTCAAACAACAACACCGTCGTGTTAGTTGGCACGGCAGTCGCGGATCGCGCGGGAAAGTGATCGACGACGTACCAAGGGAGCGTTTGACCGGAAAGGACGACACCAAAACCGGCCAGCAGGAGGAGACCACAAGTTCGGAAGAGCATGCGCTGGTAGGTAACTGTTGAGTATAGCGAATCGTTCAAAGCCCGTTCACGTCAACATCGGATTTATATCTCACCTGTTTCCAGTTACTTGTCGAATTAGAGCAGGGGATTGTCCCTGGTCGCGAGTTACATTCGGGCTAGATGAAACACCTGCTGCTTGAACATCTGCTGCCCGCCAATAACTCGACCGGCGGGAGAGTTCCTCCGACCGTCGCCCCAATACATCGTATTACCAAACGAACCCCACAAGTGATTGAAAACAAAAGAGGCGTCCAAACCGGATGCGGTCATTTTCGCGGCATTCGGCCCGCACCCGCCGGGAACCTTGCGAGGATTGTTGGGCACACCGCGTATTTTGTTCCTGCCTCGGGCGTATGGAATAATGAAATGCTTGTCGCCTGCTTGAAGGAGCTCTTTTTCCGTGAAAGTTGTGATTCTGTGTGGTGGTCTGGGTACACGTCTGCGGGAAGAGACGGAATTTCGCCCCAAGCCGATGGTCGAGGTCGGGGGCCGTCCGATCCTGTGGCACATCATGAAGAGCTATGCCCACTACGGGCATCGCGAGTTCGTATTGTGCCTGGGATATCGGGGAAATACCATCAAGGAATACTTCCTCAATTACGAGGCGATGAACAATGACTTCTCGATCCAACTCGGCGAGAAGTCGAAGATTCGCTATCACGGGTCCCATGACGAACAGGAGTTCACCGTCACCCTCGCCGATACCGGCGCCGATTGCATGACCGGCGGCCGCCTGGGCAAGGTCCAGCGCTACATCGACGGCGACACATTCCTAATGACGTACGGCGACGGGCTGATCGACGTCAATATCGCAGAGGTCGTGAAGTTTCACAAGAGCCACGGGCGGGCCGCGACGGTGACTACCGTGCCGCCGATTTCGCGCTTCGGCTTGATCGATCTCGCCGAGAACGATCGCGTCAGCAGCTTCAACGAAAAGCCCAAGACCGATGGGTGGATGAACGCCGGGTACTTCGTTTTGGATCGCAAGGTATTCGATTACCTCGGCGGCGACGAGTGCATCTTCGAACGCGAACCGTTGGAACGCCTGGCGCATGACGGCCAGTTGATGGCCTACCGGCACGACGGATTCTTCTACGCAATGGACACCTTCCGCGAGTATCAGTATTTAAACGAACTTTGGACGAAGAACACCGCGCCGTGGAGGGTTTGGGCGTGAGCGTGAGCGGATTCTGGCAAGACCGTCCGGTCCTGGTTACCGGCGCTACCGGGCTCGTGGGATCGTGGCTGACGCGGCGGCTGCTGGACGCGGGCGCCGACGTCGTCTGCCTGATTCGCGATTGGGTGCCGCAGAGCGAACTCGTCCGCTCCGGCACGCTCGATCGCGTGAAAGTAGTGCGCGGCGACATTCGCGATCTCGACGCAGTGGAGCGCACAATCGGCGAGTACGAGACGGGCACGGTGATTCACCTGGCCGCGCAGACCATCGTCGGCATCGCCAATCGCAATCCCATCTCGACCTTCGAGAGCAATATTCAGGGCACGTGGAATCTGCTCGAGGCGTGCCGCCGCGCGCCGCTGGTGAAATCCATCGTGATCGCGTCGTCGGACAAAGCGTATGGCGATCAGGAAAAGCTGCCATATGCGGAGGACGCGCCCTTGCAGGGGCAGCACCCGTACGACGTCAGCAAGAGCTGCGCGGACCTGATTTCGCAGGCGTACGCGAAGAGCTACGGGCTGCCGGTAGTAGTGACGCGCTGCGGGAATTTTTACGGCGGCGGCGATCTGAATTGGAATCGCATTGTGCCGGGGACAGTCCGCTCGATCTTGCGCGGCGAGCGTCCGGTGATCCGCTCGGACGGGCATTTCATTCGCGATTATTTCTATGTGGAAGACGGCGCGGCGGCGTATATGCTGCTCGCCGAAGTGATGCACGCGCGGCCGGAGCTGAGCGGCGCGGCATTCAATTTTTCGAACGAAATCCAGGTTACCGCGCTCGAACTCGTGCGCCGTATTCTAAAGGCGATGGGGTCGGAGCTCGAACCCGACGTGCGCAATCAGGCGGTCAACGAGATCCGGCATCAGTACCTGACGGCGGAGCGCGCGAAGACGATGCTGAACTGGTCGCCGCTGTTCACGCTCGAGCAGGGGCTCGAGCGAACGATTGCCTGGTACAGGGAGTTTCTGCGTGACGCAGCGTAAAGACGAGTTACGCCGCCAGATTCTCAGTCTGGTGGGCGAGTATTGCGCGGAAGCGTTTCCCGAGCGGCGTTTTGTGCCCGGGGAATCGTCCGTGCCGATTTCGGGCAAGGTCTTCGACGGCGCGGAAATGCAGGCGCTGGTCGATTCGGGCCTGGATTTCTGGCTGACCACGGGGCGGTTTGCAGAGCAGTTCGAAAAGCAGTTTGCGCGCTGGGTCGGAATCCGCGAGTGCGTGCTGGTGAATTCGGGATCGTCGGCGAATCTGGTGGCGGTTTCGGCGTTGACCTCGCCGAAGCTCGGCGACCGCAGGCTGCTGCCCGGCGATGAAGTGATCACGCTCGCGGCGGGCTTTCCGACGACGGTCAATCCCATCATCCAGAATAATCTGGTGCCGGTTTTCGTCGACGTGACGGTGCCGACGTACAACGTCGACGTGACACAGTTGGAGCAGGCGCTTTCGCCGCGCACGCGGGCGCTGTTTATAGCGCATACGCTGGGCAATCCGTTCGACCTGGATGCCGTGAAGGCATTCGCAGCGAAGCACGATTTGTGGCTGATCGAAGATAGCTGCGATGCGGTCGGTTCGATGTATCGCGGGCGCAAGGTCGGCACGTTCGGCGATCTCGCGACGACGAGTT
>JAOAPT010001014.1 GCA_025463045.1 Candidatus Solibacter sp. | reverse complement strand
GTCAATTGGGTATGCGTTGGGGCTGTACCCGACACTTTCCTTGCAAACGTGTGCAATGGGGAAATCGGGCTAGGATGAACAGAGGAGAAACTCCCACTCATGCCGACGCAGAACTATGCGAACCACCGGAAGTTCGACACGCTGTATCACAAAGTGTTGGTCCCGGTATTGTTTTTGACCCTGATTGGAGCGTGCGTCAATCTTGCCAAATCGTTCGACGATCATGAGCGGCTGTACAGCGCGGCGCTGATCGTGGTGCTTACGGTGTGTCTGTTCATCACGACATTTTACGCGCGCAGTTACGCGTTGAAGGCGCAGGATCGCGCGATCCGGGCGGACGAAAACCTGCGGCACTTCGCGATGACGGGGAAGGTGCTGGATCCGCGGATCACGGTGAGGCAGGTGGTGGCGCTGCGCTTTGCGAGCGACGCCGAATTCCTGGCGCTGGCGGCGCGCGCGGCGGGCGAAGGAATGGCTCCGGACGACATCAAGAAATCGATCAAGACGTGGCGCGCGGACGAATACCGGGTGTGATATGCGAGTACTGATCGCGGACGAATTCGAGGAGTCGGGGCGTGCGCAACTCGAGGCGCTTGGGTGCGAGGTGCGGTTCTCGCCGAAGTTGAAAGACGAGTCGCTGGTCACGGCGGTGGACGAATTCCGGCCCGACGTGCTGGTGGTGCGTGGGACGAAGGTGCCGGAAGCCGCGCTAGCGGCCGGTGCGCTGAAACTAGTCGTGCGCGCGGGCGCGGGGTACAACACGATCGATGTGGCGGCGGCCTCGCGGCGCGGAATCTACGTTTCGAACTGCCCGGGGAAGAACTCGGTCGCGGTGGCGGAACTGGCGTTCGGACTGATTCTGGCGCTCGACCGGCAGATCGCGGATAACGTGATCGAGCTGCGCGAAGGGCGCTGGAATAAGAGCGTGTTCTCGAAGGCGCGCGGGCTGCTGGGGCGGACCTTGGGACTGATCGGCGTGGGGCAGATCGGGCGCGAGATGATTCCGCGCGCGAAGGCATTCGGGCTGCCGGTGGTGGCGTGGAGTCGGAGTTTGACGCCGGAGAATGCGAAGCAGTTGGGCGTGGAGTGCCAGGCGTCGCCGGCCGAGGTCGCGGAAGCGGCGGACATCGTGAGCGTGCACGTTGCGTTGAACGCGCAAACGAAGGGGATGCTGGGCGCGCAGTTTTTCGCAGCGATGCGGGCGGGCGCAGCGTTCATTAATACATCGCGGGCGGAGGTGGTGGATCAGGAGGCGCTCGCGAGGGCGGTAACGGAGAAAGGGATTCGTGCGGGGCTGGACGTGTTCGCGAAGGAACCGGCGGGCGGCGCGGGCGAGTTCGCCGATGAGATCGTGAAGCTGCCGGGGGTGTACGGGACGCACCACATCGGGGCGTCGACCGAGCAGGCGCAGGAGGCGATCGCGGCGGAGACGGTGCGGATCATCCGGACGTTCCGGGAGACGGGCAAGGTGCCGAACGTGGTGAATCTGGCGCGAACGACTCCGGCGACGTGCGCGCTGGTGGTGCGGCATCTGGACAAGCCGGGCGTGCTCGCGTCGGTGCTCGATTCGGTGCGGGCCGCGGGGATCAATGTGCAGGAGATGGAGAATATTATTTTCGAAGGCGCGGAGGCGGCGGTGGCGCGGATTCATTTGGAGAGCTGTCCGGCGGACGAGATGCTCGCACAGATACGCGCGAGTAGTCCGCACATTTTAGAAGTGGGGATTATTGAGTTGTAAGGGGGCGCCACGGAGTGGCCGCCTGCGATGATGGGCTCCCCACATACTTTCTCATCGGCAAGCCGCTCCGGCTGTACAGTTGTACCGGCGGCAACCAAAAGCGCGACGACCTCGTAATAGCGGCCGTCGCTGGATTCGGGCGGATGGCCCCGACCGTACAGCGCCCACTGCCAAGGTGTTCCGTCATAAGTTCTGGGGCTCGGGTTGGGAGTTGATTGAGTGCCATTGCGGCGTCCTTTCGATGGGGCAAATGTCCGAGAGACCCCGCAAATCTCACCAGCCGTAGCCGCCGTGAAACTCGCCCGCGTCGGCGAGTAACCGTTCCGCTCCCAGGGTCTCGTAGAACGCATTGGATGGATTCCGAGCGTCGCCGAACAACAGATCGAAGAGATGCCTCGACCGAGAAACTCGCGTGCAACATGACCGATGAGCCGACGCCCCAGGCCCATGCGTTGATATTCGCGAAGCAGGTATATCTTGTTCAGTTCGCCAGCGAAGCCTGGGAGACCACCTGTATACGGCACGCCTTTTGCAAACCCGATGAGATCACCGGTCCGGCGCTCGATGACGAAGCAGAACCAGCTCCCGTCCGTCTTGGCGAATGCCTCAGGCCACTGCCATTCGCGGGTTTTTATAGGCCGGCCCGCGGCCGCCGTGCTTTTCTCTGAAAGCCACAACGTGAAGGCGGGCCAGAGCTGGCACATCGTCGACGGTCGCATGCCGAATCCGGAATGACGCCGGCCTCTCTTCCCCCTCACGAAGGCGACGGACACTGGCCGCCTTCGAGGGCCGTGCCAGACCGCGTGGGAAGGGAACGACCGCGTCGATGGTACGCTTCAGCCATCCTATGCCGACGTACCTAATCATAAAGAGAAAGGGCGGCTGCAAATTCCGGCATCGGGTCGACGGATTTCGGCGT